>JAITJP010000438.1 GCA_031278835.1 Deltaproteobacteria bacterium | reverse complement strand
TGGCTGGTTATGAAAAAGGGCCTTAGCGGAATTGTCTTACCCGTCAAGGCTAGGTTTACTATTCATAGGTAACTGATTTTATTGTCTTTTTTGTATCAAACCTTTTAAAGAATGGTATGGTCGGTTATAAGTCTTTACATAATCCAAATATATTTGAACTTTGACGCAAAAAATTGTATAAGGGTATTTAAAAAAGATCCCCTCGGATCGGCGGCCCCAGCGGCTTTTTGGCCAGAGTCTCTAGACGAAAGTTAACAAATTATTAATAAAAAACTTATTCTTTGGTTCTGACGCCAGAGAATTTATATAAAAAATAGTTATGTCGTATTTTTTTAAAAAAACGGGTCTTTATATTGGCTGGAATTTTTAGCTTGGTTAATAAAAATAGCGAGTTTGACGCGGAGGTATCAATAAACATAGGAGGATGCCAGGTAAAAAGCTTTTTGACCTAAATTTACCTAACCTTTTTTGAAAAAAAAAGGCCTCGTAAAGGTTTTTTTGTGGACTAGCCTTAAATCAAGGTGGCCACCCTGAGCTTTGGTGGGTTTTTTAGGTTAATAGGCTTAAAGTTTAGATCTTTTGGGGGAGATGGGGAAAAAAAACGCCACCAGCCCAGGCTTTATGGGCTATTGGGCTTTTTGTCCCGAGGGTAGCCCCCCTCAAAAGGCGATTTTTTTTAATGGGTTAAACTTTTTTGCCCATTCCTATTGACTTTTTTTTCGGCGCTCGCGCTTTGGATGAATATATATGATCAATGAAAAAGACCTTGATTCTCTGGGTTTGAATAAAAATCTCACCACCCTTTACTTGGCCGTGCTTAAGTCCGGGGTCCAGTCGGCCAGTCAACTGGCCTCGGTCACCGGGCTGACCCGCAGTAACGTTTACGCCTTGATGCAGCAGCTGTTATCCAAAAACATGGTCAGCATCGATTTTAAGGGCACCAAGCGGCGTTACAAGGCCACCGATCCGGTCATTTTAAACAGGCTGGCCGAGGATCGCTTAAGGGACATTCAGCAGCTGATGCCCGAACTCCAGGCCTTATACGGCGCGGGTTCGGCCAATCCCAGGATTAGCTACTTTGAAGGGGCCGTGGCCGTGCCCACGGTCTTTGAGGAGCTGGTTAACGTCACCGACAACAGCTATCGTTACTTTGGTTCCCTGGACGCCCAGTTGGCCGTGGAAGGCCAGGCCCCGGTCAAGCGCTCGGTCCAAAGGCGTCTCCAAAAAGGCATCCGCTCCAGGGCCATTAGGACCAGGGAGGCCGACATGGCCGAACCGGCCGCCTTGGCCGGCGATCCCCACCTAAGGGAAGTTCGCTATTTCCCCAAAATGATCCCGCCCCATTGCCCGGATCTCTACATCTATGACCAAAAGCTGGCCATCCTGATGGCCGGCGGCGAGGGCTTTGCTCTCATCATCGAGAGCCAAGAACTTTCCACGCTCATGGGGGTCATCTGGGACATGATCTGGGACATCTCCCTAACCCTCGAGGAACTCCAAAACCTCAAGGCCTCCGACAAAAAGCCGGCCCCTAAAAAGTTTTAAGTCAAAGCCCCGGCCAGCCCCAAAAAAACCAAAAAACCCTTCGGACCATGGGCCTACTTGGCCCGGCCCGAAGGGTTTTTTTTAAACTCAAATGATGAAAGGGCCAGCCCTCTGGGCCAGGCCCTGGCCCAGGGAGCCAGGCTTCTGGACAAGTTAAGAGTCAAGATTTAATTTTTTTGAATTGTAGAGCGATTCGTGATATTATTTAACGCTTAAAGTACCGCGACTTCCATTGGCGCGCTGGCCTAGCGGTGATGAGGCCTGGGCAGGTATTTTTAGGCTATTTTTCACAATCCACCACCAAGAACGCTTCCCATAGGGATCAACAATAACCTTCCTCGCGAATGGAATCCAAAAAAACTTTTTTCTGCCCCAAGGTCGCCCAAATTGAGCCGCCCTGGGCCCTTTTTTTGTGTTTTTTATCGCCCCGGCCGGGCCGGGCCCAAGGCCCCCAGAGCTCAGCCCATTATTAGCCCATTATTGGCCATTATTGGTCACCCTTTGCCCTTGACCTTTATTTAGTCAGGGTTTTTCAGCGTGAGTGAAATGAACGAAAAGGAAAACGGCCCGGAAATCGAGGCCGAAGCCAGTGATTCGAAGGATAAAAAAAAATCCATCTGGGCTCAGATTAATGATTCTGAAAAGGCTGAAGTAGAAAGCTTGGCCGCCGAATATATGGAATTTTTAACCAAAGGCAAGACGGAAAGGGTTGTAAGCGATCTGATCTTGGAAAAAGTTTCCCAAAGCGGCTTTGTTGACTTAAAGGGCGGCTCCCCGGTCAAAAGGGGCGGCTGGTTGCGTCACCACGGAAAACTTTTGGGGCTTTTCGTGCCGGGCAAAGAAGACCCCTTAAATGGTTTTAATTTGATCGTGGCCCATGGGGACGCTCCCAGGCTTGATTTAAAACCCAAATGCGTTTATGAGGAATCCGGTCTGGGCTTACTCAAAAGCAATCTCTACGGGGGCCTGAAAAAATTTCAGTGGCTGGCCCGGCCCTTGGCCATCTGGGGCTTTTGCGCCCTCAAAGACGGCCGCCACGTGGAGCTTCGTTTTGGGGAACAACCCGGGGATCCGGTCTTGACCATCACCGATATCTTGCCCCATTTGGATCGTAAGGTTCAAAGGGAAAAAAGGTTGGTTGAGGCCTTTCCGGCCGAAAGACTGAACGTTTTGGCCAACTCCGTGCCGCTCCACGGGGCCAAGGAAAAAACGGCCGTAAAAGGGGCTCTCCTAAAGATTTTGGAAAACCGCTGGGGCATCAAAGAAGACGATTTGATCTCCTCGGAGTTGGAACTGGTCCCGGCCGGACCGGCCCGGGAAGTGGGTTTTGACGGCTCCATGATTGGGGGCTACGGCCAAGACGATCGTTTAAGCGTTTTTAGCGCCATAAAAGCTTTACTCTCTCAGAAAAAAGCCCGCCGGCCCTTACTGGTGGTCATTTACGACCGCGAGGAGATCGGCAGTTACGGCTCCACCGGGGCTGAGAGTAATTTCATCATGCGTCTGGCCGCCGCCGCCCTGGGCGCCTCGGGCCAGGAGCCCTCCTGGAATAACGTTCAGGTGGCCTTGGCCAACAGCCGGGCCCTTTCGGCCGACGTGGAGGCGGCCGTCGATCCGACCTTTAAGGAAGTCCATGATGATTTAAATTCCGGCCTATTGGGTCACGGGCCATGTCTGGTCCGCTACACCGGCGGCGCCGGAAAATACGGGGCTTCCGAGGCCGGGGCTGAATATATGGCCCTAATCAGGCGCCTTTTCGATGAGGCCTCCATCATCTGGCAAAGCACCCTTCTGGGTAAGCAGGAAGAGGGCGGCGGCGGCACGGTGGCCCATTTGATGGCCTACCACGGCATTAGCGTGGTCGATTGCGGTCCCCCGGTTCTGTCCATGCACTCGCCTTTCGAGATTAGCTCCAAAGCCGACCTCTGGATGAACCTCAAGGCTCAAAAAGCTTTTTTCGCTTCGGCCTAATCGGCCTAGCTTTAAAAGCTTTATGGCCCAAAATAATCAGCCAA
>JAITJP010000137.1 GCA_031278835.1 Deltaproteobacteria bacterium | reverse complement strand
CAATAATTTCTAGAAAATTCTAGAAGAATTTTTTAGAAATTTTTAGAAAATACAATCAGATTTTTTTTCAGCGTTTTTTACCGCAAACCACTGGGGGAATGAATTAGAAAACGAGCGCGCCCGGCTTGGGATTATCAGGCAATTAGGGTGAAGGGTCTAACCCTAGATGGAATAAAAGATTTTAGATGAAATTAGTATACCACGAAATCGTATAAGGAAAATATCGACCCAGGGTTTTGGGAGGGTCAAAGGCTTAGGGCTAAATGGTCATGAAAATGACTTGTGGATTAAGGGTCTGTCCTATTGAAGATTGGGGGCAAAGTTGGGGTGATTTTTGGCTTGATAGCTGGTCGTTTTAGGCCCTGGGGCCATGGGTGAAGGGGGGCCTGGGCCGCCGCGAGAAGGGGCGGCGCCTTAGAAACGAATGGACGTTTGGCACTTGGGGGGCATTGGGGGACTTGGTTTTTGGGGCACCATTGGGCAGGCTTATATTGGAATCACCCGACTTTAGGGGTTTACAAACCTCTAAAGTCGGGAGCCTACCGACAAAAGCGCTAGGACGATGGGGGCACCTAACCCATGGGGTTGGAATCCGAAGCCATCTATTCTTTTCAAGGCACCTATTGACGAAGAGAAATCATACGGTCAAAGTTCTCGGCTCAGAAAAGGAAAAGTCCACGGCAACCAGACCAGTGTCCAAGATCTAGACGCTCAGGGATTTATGATTGTCAGGGGTCCGGACGTGATTGTTTTGCTGGAGAAAATCCCACATGGCCTGGGCGGCCGAATGAATGGAAAAAACCGTCAGGCGGCAATCAATACTGCGCCTAACCCCCAAAGGCAAATCTTTGATTTTGCAGATGGGTTCGGCGTCGTTTAGGTATTCGACTCGATGCCAGTGGGGATAACCACCGTCGGCGGTGTTATCGCTTAGCTCGGAGTGATACTCGTAAGGTCCCCTGACCTTGGCCAAGTAAACATCATCATTGTCTGGAACCAAAATGATGTCACCCTCGTGGATCTGGTTGACGAACCTATCCAAAACCCCGGCGGCCACGGCCAAATCGCTTTTGCGATCCGAGAGATAGTGTTCATAAGTTTTGGTAAGACGATCGGCTAGCTCCTCGCGGTTAAGCCCACCGCCAAGATTTCCGACATCAGGCCAGCCAATGGCCACCATGCCAGAGGTCAAGAAATCGCCCAAACGATTAATGAAATTTGGTTCGGGGCGAATTACCCACAAATTTTTGCTGTGACTCATGATTTTACCTAAAAAAAACTCCCGACTAAAGTCAGTTAAAATGGTCAAAACAAAGGCAAAAAAAAGCTAAGGCAGTCGATGGGATTATTTTAACTGCCAATTAGGCGAATCGTGAAGGGTTTTATGCAAAGAAAAGTAAAACAAAAAGAAAAGTATGGCGCGATACAGGACAGTACATAATAGTACGGAACAGTACAGGACAGCACTAAAAAGTACCTGATAGTACAGGATAGAGCATGACAGCACTAAAAAGTACCTGACAGTACAGGACAGCACTAAAAAGTACACAATAGTACAGGATAAAACAGGACAGTACTAAAAAGTATGCGACAGTACAGGAAATGAGTACGTTCTATACAGCGATATTAAAGCTTTACCTAATTTGGCTTAGCCCAATCACACAACGATCGGGTACTTGATAAATCAAATGCCGATCGAAAACTTATTCTGTTATTTTTGTTATTTTATGATATTAAGACGTTAATTAATTAAAAGCTGTTGAAAATCGAAGAGCGATATAAGAAAACCTTCGGATGTTGACCTTTTTCAGGCGCCGGGCTGGGCCAGCCTAAAGGGCCAAGCCGGGCCCGTGGGTGATTCAAGCAAGAGGCGAGAAAAGTATAAGACTAACGAATGTTCAATCCCGCCAAAAGATCATAACTTACGGAACTTAGCGGAAAGCCCTATATTTTTTAGACTACTAAGCCTAAAAAATTCAAATATTTTAAAGGTCTAGGGCGCTTTCAGGACTAACCTAGCGAAAACAATAGCACAAAAGATCTAGGCTGTCAAGGGGATGGCCCAATTTTTTTTATAAAATTCGGGGGTTTATTTTATAGATAATTTTCAGAATTTAACTAATGATTAGATATACTTAGAGAAATTTTATAGTTTTAGGGGTCTTAAGTCCCTTTTATTTTCTAATTTCTCCCTGGAGATTTTTCTGAGAAATGTCTAACAGCGCAGATTAATTATTGTTTTTTTTCGAGGCATAAATTATCAGGAAAATTTCTTAACAATCGACTGGCAGCTTTGGAAAAGTCCCGGAGGCCGCGCCTCTCAGAGTGCCCGTTTTTTCAGGTTTTGTTGCCTTGCTAGGCCTAATCTATAGATTTTTAAACGAAAAAAAATTTGGCCAGCCTGGTTTTTCAAAAGTGGCTATTAAATCTTGATTGTTGATTGGTTTTGGGCAGCTGGCCATAGAAAGGCCCGTTATTTCTAGCATTCTTGGCTGATAATTTTTTATTGTTTTTTTTATTTTTCCGGCCAGGCTGAAGAATTTTTATGGCAGGGGGTCGAGAAACAGGAAAAAAACCCACATTGATTGGGGCCAACAAGGCCTTTTGGGGCGACCTTCCGCTGGCTGGTAAAAGTTTTTAGCTATTTCGGGACAAAATTCAGATGGTCTGACAATGGAGGATTATTGGCTAGATTTAAGTTTCTTGGGCCTGAACTTGGCTAAGGGTCTGTCCATTGGTCTTTTTTGGAGAAAAAAAGTTCAGGGGGCCCCAATTAAAAAAACCGGGCGGGCTGGAGCCCGTCCGGTTTTTTTAATTGGCCATAGGCCCCGGGGCATTAAACTCAGGGGCTATGGGAGAAAGGTTTTTTTGGTTTTTTTTTGGCTGGCTTGGGGGCCGCTTTTTAGTACATGCCGCCCATGCCGCCCATGCCGCCGGGGCCGCCAGCCATGGGGCTAGCCGGCTTGTCTTCTTTTTTCTCGGCGATCATGCACTCGGTGGTCAGTAGGAGCGAGGAAACCGAAGCGGCGTGCTGGAGAGCGAACCTGGTCACCTTGGCCGGGTCAATGACCCCGGCTTGCATCAGGTCTTCGTACTCGCCGGTTTCGGCGTTAAAACCGATGTTGCCGGTCTCGTTGCGGACCTTTTCCACCACCACGCTGCCCTCGTGACCGGCGTTGATGGCGATCTGGCGAAGGGGCTCTTCCAAGGCCCGGCGGATGATGTTGACGCCCTGAGCGGCCTCACCGGAAGCCTCGACGTTATTTAAGGCCGGAACGCAGCGGACCAAGGCCACCCCACCGCCAGGAACGATACCTTCCTCGACGGCGGCCCGGGTGGCGTGGAGAGCGTCCTCAACCCTGGCTTTCTTTTCCTTCATCTCGATCTCGGTGGCGGCGCCAACGTTGATGACGGCCACGCCGCCGATCAGCTTAGCCAAACGCTCTTGGAGCTTCTCACGGTCGTAATCGGAGGTGGTCTCCTCGATTTGAGCCCGGATTTGCTTGACCCGGCCTTCCAAGGCGCTCTTGGCCCCGGCCCCATCGACGATGGTGGAATTGTCTTTATCAACGGTGATCTTCTTGGCCCGGCCCAGATCGTTTAGGGTGATGCTTTCGAGCTTGATGCCCAGATCGTCACTAATGACCTTACCGCCGGTCAAGATGGCGATGTCTTCCAACATGGCCTTGCGGCGATCGCCAAAACCAGGGGCCTTGACGGCGCAGGTGTGCAGGGTGCCGCGAAGTTTGTTGACCACCAGGGCAGCCAGGGCCTCGCCATCGACGTCCTCGGCCACGATAAAAAGCGGCCTACCCTGTTTGGCGATCTGCTCCAAGATGGGCAGAAGATCTTTCATGTTGCTGATCTTCTTTTCCACCAAGAGCACATAGGCGTCATCCAGATGGACGACCATTTTCTCGGCGTCGGTTACGAAATAGGGGCTCAGGTAACCGCGGTCAAACTGCATGCCCTCGACCACGTCCAGGGTGGTGTCCATGCTTTTGGCTTCCTCAACGGTGATGACCCCTTCCTTACCAACCTTGTCCATGGCCTCGGCGA
>JAITJP010000083.1 GCA_031278835.1 Deltaproteobacteria bacterium | reverse complement strand
GACGTGGATCAGGCCATCAAGGCTTTGAAGCGTAAGATTGCTCGGGATGGATTACTAAAACAACTGAAGAGCAAAAAGGCATATGAGAAGCCCAGTGAGCGGAGAAAGCGCAAGGAGCGCGAATCAAAACGTCGTATACGCAAGGCCATGGCTAGGCGCGCTAGGCGGACCTCGAGGGGCTAAGCTAACTATGGGCGGGAGTTTTTTGTCCCAACCAAAGGCTTTAAAACACCCTTGTCAAGGGCTTAGCGTTGCCCAGAACCAAGGCTCGTAGATAAAATCAAGGCGATCGTCAATTGATGGTCGCCTTTTTTGTTTTCTAGTGGTTTATGAACTTAAATTAGTTTTAAGTTGATTTTTTAGACAAATTTAAATACCCTTAGGGTTTTGATAACTGATAAAGTTTTTATTGAGTGTCTTTTTTTCTAGTAAATTTCTTTTAAAATTTATCCGTTAACCATATAAGCCAGATCAATCATTCCGAAGAACATCTTTCCGCCTTGTCAACCTGGATCTCGACCTCGCGAACCTAGTGGGATTGGATTTTATTTGGTGTTGGCTGGGGCTTGTTTAGGAGGCGATTATGCGAGATTCTGTCGGAATCACGATATCAAACCACTTTTTGCTCAACCAGCAGCTCAGTCCCGGGGCTACCGGTTCCTTTACCCGTCTCTTACAGGCCCTGGTCTTGGCTTGCAAGATCATCCAAAGAGACGTCGGTAAAGCGGGTCTGGTTGACGTTTTGGGCTTGGCCGGCGGTACCAACGTCCAGGGCGAGGAAGTCCAAAAGCTCGATGAGTTGGCCAATAACACGGTCAAAAGGCGCCTTTCCGCCTCCGGGGAAGTCTGCGCCTTGGTCTCCGAGGAGGAAGCCGACATCATTGAGATCCCCAGGCAGTACCCCCAGGGCAACTATGTCGTTCATTTCGATCCCCTCGATGGCAGCTCCAATATCGACGCCAACGTTTCCATCGGGACCATTTTTTCCATTTACCGTCGTCAGACGCCGGCCGAGTCTGAGAGCTCTCTCAAAGACGCCCTCCAGCCAGGCCATAAGCAGGTTGGGGCCGGCTACATCATTTACGGATCCTCGTGCGTACTGGTCTTTTCCACTGGTCAGGGCGTCAACGGTTTTACCCTTGACCCCTCCATCGGGGAGTTTTTACTCTCCCATCCAAACATCAAAACCCCGGCCAGGGGCAAGATCTACTCGGTCAACGAGGGCAATTACGGCTACTGGGATGATCAAACCAGATCCTACATCGACTGGATCAAGCACGGTTTTTCGGAGCATGGCATCAACTACACCAGCCGCTACATTGGCTCCCTGGTGGCTGATTTCCACCGAAATCTCTTGTATGGTGGGATCTTTCTCTATCCCGCCGACTTTAAGGATCCCCTAAAGCCCAAAGGCAAACTCAGGCTCATGTGCGAAGCCAACCCCTTGGCCTACATCATAGAGCAGGCCGGTGGTTTGGCCACCACCGGAACCGAACGGATCCTTGACATTGAACCCAATTACATCCATCAAAGGGTGCCTTTAATCATCGGCTCTCCGGAGGACGTCATCACCTATCAAGATTTTGTCAACGGTAAAAGGACCTACAAAAAGAACTGAAACGATACGAAACGAAAAGCCCGTGTTGACAAAAATCATAAACTGGCTGCTGCTGGCCGGGTTGTCATTGGCCTTGGTGTTTGTCCTGGGCTCAATCGATTGCCCGGCCTATCATTTTCTGGGGCCAATGATTTCCGGGGTGATCATATCCTTGGCCGGGCGCGCCCCCAAGGTGCCCAATTGGTCCTTTCCCTTGGCCCAGAGTTTTATTGGGGCTCTGGTGGCCAGGGGCTTTAGCCATGGCTTTTGGGCCATTTTGGCCGGGTCTTGGCCTTACTTGGTCATCGGGACTATCTGGGCCATTTTGCTTGGCGCCCTGATGTCTTTGATCCTGCTTAAACTTAAGCTTATCCATGAAAACACGGCCTTTTGGTCTCTGTCGCCCGGCGGGGCGGCCATCATGGTCATCATGGCCAATGAGCGTGGCGGCAACATGGCCGTGGTGGCCTTTGGCCAGTATTTTCGCGTTCTCCTGATATCTGTGGCCGCCGTTTTGGTGTCCAGTTTTTTCATGCAAGCCGAAATTACCAAGGCGCCGATCGTGCTTTTTCCCCCGGTGCCCTGGTTTGATCTGGGTATGACCCTGGTGGCCGTGGCCGTGGGCCTTTTTATCGCTCACCTATTTCCTTTCATCCCGGGAGGACAGTTACTCATTCCGATGGTTCTGGCTGGATTTTCAAAAAACTACCTGGACCATTCGATTTTTTTACCCCCGTGGCTGCTCTATCCTTGTTACGCCCTGATGGGCTGGCGCATTGGCCTTAGCTTTACCAGGGAGAGCTTAAAAATCGTCCTAAAACTGATACCGGCGCTATTTCTTGGGATCATGGGCATGTTTGCCGGATGCGCCTTTTTTGGCTGGGTCATGGCCCTGGGTACGGGCTTAGACCCATTGACGGCTTACTTGGCCTCCTGTCCCGGAGGACTGGACGCCGTGACCATCATAGCGGCGAGTTCTGGGGCCGATCTGCCTTTCATTACGGCTATGCAAGCCATGCGGCTAATCATGGTCATTAGTCTGGGCCCGTGGTTTTACGGCTTACTTTCAAAGTACTTTAACGCCAGGGCAAAAACAGCGAAATGACTTTGACAGTATCGATAGCCCATGATTCCAAGTTTTAACGAATTTTGGTTATTTTTAAGTTAAAGAGTAAACAAAGTATTTTTTAAGTGATTTTCCTAAGCCCAAAGGGAGGGCCACCAGGAGCGTTATAAAAAAAGTGGCCTGTTTTTTTCTTTTTTTAGTTACCAAGTAGCTTGGAGCTAAAAATTTGGCTAAAACAATAAACCTAATGCCTTTTCGATAAAGTTTTAACGCTCAAATGAGGTGTTTATTCTCTTAGAGTCCGACAATCGCTTTAACTTAAGGACCTTTGGCAAGTGGCCGTGAAAAAAAAAGAAAAAAAAACCTAAGTTTTTTATTTGGGGCTGACTCGTTTTTCCGGGTGAATTAAAAGGTCCACGATGGCTTCAGCGACTTCGTTAAAAACGTATTTCCAGGCCCCGACCGTGTAAGCCCCGCCAAAGCCAATGGAGCGCTCGATTGGTATTCGGGCCGCCGGAAGGCCGTTTTGATCCACGATATTGGCCACCACCCCAAGCACGGTCGCCCCGGCCCCGGGCAGGAGCCATCTGGCGAAAGCGTTTCCGGGCGAGTATTCGGTTATGTCAACGTTGATGATCCACTGGCCATCGCCCAAATTACCTTGGGCCCGTAATGATTTTTCCAAAGCCTCGGCCATGGCTTGGGTTAAAACCACGGTTTCCGTTTCTCCTTCGGGAAATTTAAAGCCCGAGTTGTCCGTGACCTGGCCCACGGAAAAATGAGACGAGGCTTCCACGTGAGTGCCCCCGTCGAGCGGAAGGTATGAAACTTTC
>JAITJP010000017.1 GCA_031278835.1 Deltaproteobacteria bacterium | reverse complement strand
CAGACCGGCCCGGGCTTTTGCTTAAAGCCCTGTTGACGATTATTTTGGGAAAAAAGGCCCTGGTTTTTTTTCTGTCTTTGGTAATTTTCAGGATTTTTTATGAAAAAATTGCCTCTCGGAATATACACCTTCGACAAGATCATGAACGGGGGTTTTTTATACATCGATAAAACCAAGCTTATTTCTGAACTAACCCAGATAACCGAGCCCCTCCTACTAACCCGCCCTAAGAGATTCGGTAAAACCCTTTTGCTCTCCGCCGTCAAAAAGTTTTTTAAGGGCCAAAAAAAATTATTCAAAGGCCTATGGATTGACCAAGAAAACCGCCATTGGCCCTCTTACCCGATCATCCATCTGGACATGGCCAAGATCAATTGCAAAGATTTACTGAACTTTCGCCAGACTTTGATTACGGCCCTAACCAAACTGATCAAAGCCGAAAACCTGCGGGTCAAAGGCCAAAGCCCGGCCGAAATTTTCCAAGCCTTCATCGTCGATCTGGCCCAAAGCCAGGCCCAGAAAGTGGTGGTTTTAATCGACGAGTACGATCTGCCCATCGTGGCCAACGCCAATAACCCGGAAAATTTGACGGCCATTTGGGCCGAATTGGTGGAATTTTATCAAGTGCCCCAACAGGTCCGGGAAAACCTTCGTTTTCACTTCATGGTGGGGGTCAATCGCTTTGACCAAAAGCGGCTTTTTCCCGGCTTTGACAATTTGCGGGACATCACCTTTGACCCCGGTTTTTCCTCCATCTGCGGGATCTCCGAACAAGAGTTTGACCAACATTTTCCGCCCTACCTGGACGTGGTCATGACCGCCCTGGAGGCCGAGGGTCAAGATTTTGGCCCCCATGGTTTGAAAAAACTAAGAGCCGATCTCTTGGACTGGTATGGCGGCTATTCTTGGGATGGCCAAAATAAACTAATGCATTTGTTTTTTCTCTTGCATTTTTTTAGGGCCAAGGAACTTAATAATTTTTGGCACACGGCCAAGACCCCTTCGAAACTGGTCACTTTAGTCAGAAAGCACGATCTGGCCTCGCACTTAATCGCCGAGGATTTGACCTTTAGTCCAGAAGAAAACGTCATTGACCTGGAAAACGTCTTACCGGTTCCGGCCCTTTTTCAAAGCGGCTATCTGGCCGTGACCAAAACGGCCCACCAGTCCGGCCAAATCGTCCACCGATTGGCCCTGCCCAATCTCTCGGCCCGCTGGTTACTTTTTATCTATCTCATGGCTAAGGTTTACAACCACAAGGCCGGACATTTATGGGGAGAGATCGATCAATTACTTAAATCATTAACTAATCTTAACCCCAAGCTCTCGGCCCTGGCCCTAAAAAGGTTATTGACTTCCTTTACTCACGGCCGTATGGGAAAAAGCGGGGCCGAACATTATGGGCCCATCTTTCAATACGTCATGTATGTTTTAGGCCAACCCATCCCCGGCCCCGAACCCGAAGGCCCCCAGGGTTGGCGAGCCTACCCCAACGGGGGTATCAAAAACGATTTGATTAAACCAGTCACTGGTTTGGTTAAAATCGACAACGACGCTTTTTTGGCCATGGAAATGAGTTACCATATTCTAGACCGTTCGGCCCAAAGCGAAAATTTGAAAGGAAATGAAACTGACCATGAATACCCTGACCTGGATTATGATTCTGACGACGAGTGGCGCTATCCCTCGGAGGAAATACTGGCCCTTGAGGAGCGACTAGCCGATCGGGCCAAACTGGCCCTGGCCCGGCTAAACCGCTTTGAGTGGGTCAAGCGGCTTAGGGCTGAGGGCCTTAGGGTTATCCCGGTGGCCCTGGTGGTCCTGGGCGACTCGGTGGTAAAAGTCTTGATGGAAAAGGACCAGCCCGGGGCGTAAGCCTCGGCCCAGGATTTCAAAAAACAACAAAAAGCTTGAAACCATTGGAATCATTGAAATGATTGGAAGGAAAACAAAACAACACAAAAAAACTGGGAGTTTTTAAGTAAACGCCCCAAACGGCCCAGGCCATAAAAAAAAGAAAAAATTCTCGGCTTGCGGCAGAAAGGTGAATTTAAGACATGTCTTACCGCGAATTTAAAAAAGCCGTCAAGGGTCACGCCACCGTGGACGGCGCCGGTGTCCATCTGGTCCGGGTCTTAAACGACCAGACCGTTGAGGACTATGATCCCTTTTTGATGCTCGACTCCTTTGACGCCACCGATCCCAATCTCTACATAAAGGGCTTCCCCTTCCATCCCCACCGGGGCATCGAAACCATCACCTACCTGATCGAGGGGCAGATGCTCCACGAGGACAGCCTGGGTAACAAAGGGGCCATCAATTCCGGGGAAAGCCAGTGGATGACCGCCGGCAGCGGCATCATGCACCAGGAAATGCCCCAGGCCTCTAAGCGCATGCTGGGCGCCCAGATCTGGCTCAACTTACCCAAAAAGGACAAGATGGTCGCGCCCAGATACTTTGACATCAAAAAGGAGATGATCCCGGTCATTGAGGACGGTCCGGCCACGGTTAGGGTCATCTCCGGCCATTACAAAGGCACCCAGGGGGTTAGCCCCAAATACGTCCCGGCCACTCTCTATGACCTGTCCATAAAGGCCAATAGCCTTTTTCAGATCGAGACCATCCCCAGCGACAACGTCTTTGTCTTTCTGGTGGAAGGTCCCATCAAGACGGCCGGGCACCATTGCGAGGTCAAATCGGCCGTTCTCTACGGCCCGGGTAACCGCGTTGAGCTGGAAACCACCGATCAGCCTAGCCGGCTAATCTACTTCTCCGGCCCGCCCTTAAAGGAACCGGTGGCCTGGGGCGGCCCCATTGTCATGAACACCAAGGAAGAACTGGTCCAGGCCTTTGATGAGCTCAACAAGGGCACTTTCATCAAGTAGGCCCCAGCCCAAAAAAAACCCCAAAAAAAACCGGCCTCGCCTGAGGCCGGTTTTTTTGAGTAAAAATTGTTTTAAGTTGAAAAACGATTCCTAGTGCAGGGAGAATTTGGCGGGGTTATAATCCAAGAGAAAAAACATTCTCTGGAAGCGCAAGTATTCTTCCTGGTCCTTTCGGCTATAGGTGTTGTCCGGGCCGCTTTTGCGCCTAAAAAAGGGCCATTCGTTTTTGTCCTGGCCATGGTCGGAAAAAATCTGGCCAGTGGCCCGGCTTAATTTCGCTAAAAAGTCCCCGGGTTGGTTGTCGAAATCGAAGTTAAACTCGTTGTTTGGGCTCCTCTGGTCCTGGTCATCGGAATCATCGGCCGGCTTTCGTTCCACTTGACAGCGAATCAGCACGGTGCCTTTGGGTAAAGGCGGCAGACCGTCAAAGCCGTCGGGTTTTTTAATTTTTTTGACTTTGACCATGGTCGGTTCGCCGCCCAGGCGCTTTAAAAACTCAATTAGTTCTGGGGGCAGGTCCTCGATTTCTTCCAGGGAATTGTAGACCACCACCTCATCGGGCGGCTCCTCGGCATTGGCTTGAGCCACCTTGGTCAGCAGTTCCATAAAATCCTGACCGTTGCGCTGGATTAATAACCGACCAAGTTCGTTCATCAGCTCATCGTTTTCGCCCGGCTCAAAAACTTGGTTTTGGTCTGACTCATCCTGTAAAGCCAAGCCGAGCTGCTTGGCCATAAGTAAGCGCTTAAATTCATCTTCGTCTAAGTCTTCGAAAAAAATCTTATCGATGAAAGCCTGATAAAGTTGACCCCGAAGTTCCGGATCCGGGGGCGCGTTGATCAAAGCGGCCAATAATTCCAAGACGTTCTTGTCGGCCAGGTCGCTTTCGAGCGGCTGGCTAGCCCTCTTGACTCTTAAGGGCAGGCCACTGGGTGACAAAATCTTTTCCCCTGGGCCCTTTAGGCCAGGGCCCTTGGCGGCTGGGCCCTTTAGGCCTGGGCCCTTTAGTCCTGGGCCCTTGGCGCCTGGGCCCTTGGACCTGGCCCTGCTGACCTGGCCGAGCCTTGAGGCTTTTTTAGCGACCTGGCCCGTATCGGCTTGAGTTTGGTTAGAATTTTCTTCTAAAAAAGCGCTTTTAGAGGAAAATTCCAACTTTTCAATGAACTCACCAGTTCCATTTATGTTTAACATTACGTTATTGGACAGATTCACCCATATTAGACTAGGTATGTCTCTTAAGGGGGTGATGTCGGTGAGCATATTGTTTCTAAGATCCAAATCTTTAAGAAAGGAAATCATTTTTAAGGGCCGCAAATCGTGAATTAAGTTATGTCCCAGATCGAGTTCTCTGAGGCCCTCAAGATCGGCCAAGGGCGAGAGATTAAAAATTTTGTTGTTTCGCAAAATCAAGTTAGTCAATTGGTGGTGGCCCTCCAGTCCCTCGAGACAGATTAGGCCGTTGTCGGACAGATCTAGATAGGTCAGGGCGCTTAAGGACTTTAAAAAATCCAGATCGGTAATCCGGTTACCGCGAAGTTCCAAAGTCTTAAGCTTGGTTAAGCTTTCCAGATGCTTGGTGACCTTGGGGCCGACCTGGTTTAGGCGCAGTTCCTTTAGGCCAATCAGAGATGGCAAAAACTCAAAGTCTTTAAATCTATTTCCGCTTAGGTCAAGGCAGCGCAGGTTATTTAGTCCCATCAACTCAATTAAGTTTTTTAACTTATTGAAGGCCAAGTTGACTTCCTCAAGCTGGTCAAAGGAGCTTAAGGCCGTCACCTCCTGGAGGCGGTTGTCAACCAAGGAGAGCTTCTTTAGCTGGACCAGGCCGGTCAAAGGCTCCAGAGATTTTATGGCGTTATTGTCTAGATTTAAGTCGGTCAAAGAAGTCAGAGCCGACAGGGCTTTTAAATCAACCAACTTGGAAAAGTTTAGGCGTAAAGATTCCAAAGAAGCCAGATCCTCGAAAAAAAGGGCCTTTTTTCTGGGCGGCAAATCGAGATTTTTTAAAACCAAAAGGGAGAGATTGGCTAGCTTGGCTAGGCGGACTTGGGTAACCTTAGGGCAATTAATCTTTAAATACTTAAGACTGGGGATATCCACAAAATCAATGGGCCCCTTTAACTGCTCATTGTACAGACTAAGCCCGATCAGACAACCCTCCTTGAGGCGAATAAAAATACCTTCCTGATCGGACACCAATACTTTACCTTGGTCTAGCTCCCACTTAAGATCGGCTTCCGGATGGTCCTTGACCAAACGGCTTAAAGCCAAGACCGAAAGGGGATCGGTAACCTCCAAGCGTTTCTTCATCAATCAACCTAAATGGCCCCAACCTTTTGATTTGGGACCGGAACCGGGGGCCTGGCTTTGGTTAAAAGCCAGGCCAAGCCAGGCTTTTAATAAAAACCAAGCTTTGGGCCAGTGGCTATAAAAAATCGTTGGCCGCGAAGCCAAGAAGCTTAAGACAAAATCATTATACCATATATCTCGCGAGATCCACTAAACAATCTCTGGTGGGCCCCCCGAGAGATTGGCCGATATTGGGCTTAAAATTAATCCAAAAATAATCCTGGGGGCGGTTGGGCCAGGCCAGAGTCGCTTTTTTATCCCACTGGCTAATCCTTTTGCAGTTGCCCAAGCCTCAGCTTGACCATATTAATTAGGTCAGAGCCAATAATCAAGCCTCAAATTAAACCAAAGGCCAAAAAAAAGCCAGAAATTTTTTTTTAAACAGGCTTTAACCAGAGCGGTGAGTTTTGCCGGGGTAGTTTTGAGAGAAAAGAGAAAAAAGTCTAGATCATAAAGGTTATTTAGTCAAAAAGGTTTTTCATTTCCAAATTTGGAAATGAAAAACCTTTTTTGTTGGAGAGGTTAACTTGACTACTTGTCCCAGGCCGTGAAAGCCGCTTCGGTCGAGGCTTCTTGGCCAACGGCCGAGAGGACGGCCCTTTTGGGGTCCAGATATTTTTGGGCGGCTTTTAGGACCTCCTGGGGGGTGACCGCCTCGATTTGGCCGATGTGCTCTTGGTCAAAGTTTTCACCCAGATCGTACAAGACATTGTACATGAATTCTTCGGCCCGGCTGGCCAGGGTCTGATGACTAATGAGCTTTTGGCCCAGGAGGAATTTTATGGCGCTTTGGACCTCATCCTCACTTAAGGGCTTAAGCCTAAGGCCTTCGATGATTTCCAGGATACCGCTGGTGGCCTCGCCGGTTTTTTGGGGATCGGTAGCGATGTAGAAATTAAAGGCCCCGGTTTTAAGGCCAGGATTGTAGAAAGAAGCCACGGCGTAGGCCAAACCGCGCTTGTTTCTTAGCTCGTTAAAAAGCACCCCGCCCAGTCCCGAGAGATAGGAACTCAAAACTTCCAAGGCGGCTTGGTCGGGATGACCCAGGCCCGGGGCCAGAAAGGCCACGGCCAGGTGGGTTTGCTGGGCGGTGGGCTGGATCTCCCTAAGTTTAACCGGGGCCTCGATGGCCTGGGGCGGGGCCGGCACCTCGACCAGGCTATTGGCCTGTTCTTTGGTTTTCCAGTCAGCCAAGTAGCCGTCCAGGGACTCGGCCACCAGCTGGGGATTGATGTCCCCGCCCACGATGACAAACATGTTTTCCGGCCTAATTAAGCGGTCGTGAAAGGCCCTCAATTGTTCGGCCGTAACCGAGCTGACCGTTTCCGTGTCGCCATAAGTGTTTAAGTGGTAAGGGTGATCACCAAAAAGGCCTTCCCGAAGTTGATTGAAAGTCCGTTCGGTCAACTGTTCCTTTTGAAGCTTAAGGGCGGCCAGGGTCTCGGCCCTTAATTCCTCAAGGTTATTGGCGGCGAAAGCCGGCTTGGACAAGATCTTCATCATGCTTTCCAAACCGGTCTCCCAGTTGGCGGCAATGAAGGTGCCGGACAGGCCCATGGAATTGCGCCCAGAATAGCCGGACAGGCTGGCCCCCATGCCTTCGATGAAACGGGAAAATTCCTCGGAAGTCATGTCTTTGGGGGCCATGGCCATGAGGTTACTCATCAGGTTTGAATAACCGGTCAGTTTATCCTGGTCAGCCAAAACGCCGCCCATGAAGCCGATTTTTACGGTGACCAGGGGCAAAGTGGCGTCCCTTAAGGCGTAGAGCTTGGCCGAGCTTTTTAAGGGCACTGGCTTAAAAGTCTCCAGGTTGGCCGACTGGGTCTGGGCGATGACCGGGTTTAGGCTTTTAAAAATCTCTTTGATGGCCGTCTCATCGGGGGCCGGGCCCGATTCGGGCACCATGATGATGGTGGTCATGTTTTCGGGCACAAAATATTTTCGCACCAGCTTAACCAGATCGGCGGCGGTCATGCGGGCCCACTGGGGCAGATAGGCGTCGCGCAAGCGGTAATCCCCGGTGCCCAGCTCAAAATGCCCGACCAAGTAAGCCAAGGCGTTGGAACTCTCCTGGCTGGCCAAATAGGAAGAAGTGGCGATGGCCCGGGCCCGAGAGAGCTCGTCGGCGGCCGGGGGCCGGGAAGCCAGGCCGGAGAGTTCTTCCAAGACGGCCTTAAGGGCCTCGTTAATCTTGTCCGACTCGGTTTCGAAGGTGACCACGAAAACCCCGCCCAGGACCAAGGCGTTGGAACCAGTCGAGATGTCCGTGACCAGGCCCTTGATGTTTTTGACGTTTTCGACCAGCCTGGCCGAACGGCCCAGATCCAGTAAGGCTGACAGGAGATCCAGCTGGGGGGCCTCGGGCGATCCGGCCGGGGGCACTTTAAAGCCAATAATGATTTTAGGCACCTGGACCATGGGGTTTTTCATGACCATGAGAACCGGCTCGCTTTGGGCTTCCGAGGCCAGGATCTTTTGCCGGGCTTCCAAGGGTTCGGGGGGATTAAGCCGGTCGGCAAAGTATTTGGCCACCATGGTCGGGGCCTCATCGGCCTCAAAGCCGCCGGCTATGACCAAGACCACGTTGTCGGGCCGGTAAAATTTTTGGTGAAAATTAAAGGCCACTTCCCGGCTGGCCGCCCGGACCGTTTCCACCGAGCCCAACACCGGATGCTCGTAGGGATGGCCCTTAAAAATTTGGGCCATGAATTTGGTCCAGAGCTGTCTTTCCGGGCCGTCCTGGCTGCGTTTGATCTCCTCGACGACCACTTCCTTTTCCAGGGCGTATTCTTTGGGATCGTAGAGGGGGTCAAAGACTATGTCGGACAAGACGTCCAAGGCCAGTTCCAAGGAGCCGACCGGTAGGGTCACGTGGTAAACGGTGTCGTCGTTACTGGTATAGGCGTTCATGGCCCCGCCGCTGTTTTCAATGACGGCGCTAACCTCGCCCAGGCCGCGTTTTTTGGTACCCTTAAAGGCCATGTGCTCCATGAGGTGGGCTAGGCCATACTCACTGGAGTCTTTCTCGCTGGCGGCTCCGGCCTTGACCATAACCATGACGGTGACCGTGGGGTTACCGGGCTGCGGCACCATGATGACCTTTAGTCCGTTATCCAAAGTATAATTGACATCAATGCCGCCTTGAGCCCGTGGGGCCTCGGCCAGGCCGGGTACCAAAAAGAACATCAAACTCACCAATATTTTGCTTATCATTCCAACGTTTATAATTGGAAGTTTCATAAATTATCTCCAATCCTATCCGGTAGCTAAAAATTAAGTCTTTAGCTAAGAAAGGTGCTAAAGTTACCGCTCAAGGCCAAGCGTGACCCAGCCCAAGCCCCGTCCATTCCGAGCCTGGTCCATTCCAAGCCTGGTCCAGCCCAAGCCTGGTTAATCAAAGCTCGCTCCAAGACTGACCTTGGGCCAATATGGGATATTACAATCTTTGTTGTCAAAAATAAAGAACGCCTGGGCTAAAAAAGCGGCTTAGCCCCCAAAAATCCCCTATGGCCGCCAAATTTTGGGCCCATCTTGGGGAAAAAAAATTTTCTGGCCCAGCCGCTCCCCAAGCCCCAGGGGCCACCGGAGCGGCTGGCTGGTTTATTTTAATAGGTAATGTCGGTAAGCCAGGCTAAACCAATAGCTATCGTACCGAAAATAAAACAAAAAAACTCAGAG
>JAITJP010000425.1 GCA_031278835.1 Deltaproteobacteria bacterium | reverse complement strand
GGGCTGGTTGGGCCTGGGCTTTTTGTTTTTGTTGAAAAATTTGACCTTTTTGGGTTTTTTAAGTTATCACATCTGATAAAGGAGTTGTAAAAAAGTGAATTACGACATTAAAGACATCAATCTAGCTGATAAAGGTAATGACAGGATTGAATGGGCGGCCAAAAGCATGCCCGTGCTGGAATTAATTGGTGAGAGATTTAAAAAAGAAGAGCCTTTAAAGGGCCTGAGGCTGGGTTTATGTCTCCACGTGACCACGGAGACGGCCTCGCTTTGTCGGGTCCTTAAGGCCGGCGGGGCTGAGGTGTATTTGTGCGCCTCCAACCCCTTGTCCACCCAAGATGACGTGGCCGCCGCCTTGGTCAAAAGCGACCAGATACCGGTCTTTGCCATTAAGGGCGAAGACAACCCCACTTATTATAAACACATTCACGCCGTCTTGGAGGCTAAACCCCAGGTGACCATGGATGACGGGGCCGATCTGCTATCGACTTTGCACTCCCAAAAGCCCGAGCTCTTGAGTGGGGTCATTGGCGGGACCGAGGAAACCACCACCGGGGTCATCAGGCTTAGGGCCATGGCCGCCGAAAAGGCCCTCAAATACCCGGTCGTGGCCGTAAACGACGCCATGACCAAGCATTTTTTCGATAACCGTTACGGGACCGGGCAAAGCACCATCGATGGCATCATTCGTTCGACCAATCGGCTGATGGCTGGCTCGATTTTTGTCGTGGCCGGTTACGGCTGGTGCGGCCGAGGCGTGGCCAAAAGGGCCTCGGGCATGGGGGCCCGGGTCATTGTCATTGAAATCGATCCCCTAAAGGCCCTGGAGGCCATAATGGACGGCTTTGACGTCATGCCTTTGGCCCAGGCCGCCAGGGTTGGGGATTTTTTCGTAACCGTGACTGGAGACCTCAAGGTTATCCGGCCCGAGCATTTTAAGGTCATGAAGTCCGGGGCCATTATTTGCAACTCGGGTCACTTTAACGTTGAGCTGGATCTGGAGGGTTTAGCGGCCATAACCCAAAAGCGCCGGGTGGTCAGGGACTTTGTCGAGGAATTCGTTATCCAAAACGGGCCCACCGTTTACGTATTGGGCGAAGGCCGCTTGGTTAACCTAGCCGCCGCCGAGGGTCACCCCTCCAGCGTCATGGACATGAGTTTTGCCAACCAAGCCCTGGCCGCCGAATACGTCAAGGCCAAGCAGGGCCAACTGCCCCTGGAGGTCTTTCCCGTACCCGAGGCCCTCGATCACCAGATCGCCCGCTTGAAGCTAAAATCCATGGGCTATGAAATTGACACTCTAACCGACGAACAAGTCAAATACCTGGCCTCCTGGAAGTCGGGAACCTAAGCGGCCTTGCCCAGAGAGATAAAAAAATGGCCCCGGGCTCTTAGCCAGGCCCGGGGGGCCCAAAAGCCCCGAGCTGGGCTAATTTTGGCCATGGTTGGGCTTTTGATTTTGGTTAGTTTAGTCGGGCCCCGGGTTAGAGCCCTTGGAGCCGACCAGGAGATCAATCAGGTCGACTTGTCGCTGGCCCTGGAAAGCCGCCTCAATCAAGCCAAGCTCAATTTTGAAAACCAGGTCCAGGGTCTGTCCGACCAAAGGCAAATCTCGGCCCTGGCCCTGAGGGCGGCGGCCGAGGCCTTTTTGGAAGCGGCCGCCCTGGCCGATAAATCAAACGAGCTCTTTGATCCAGTCGATAGTTTGGCCATCTTTGAGGCCGAGTGGGCCGAGGCCCAGTCCTCCTGGGCGGCCCGGGAAGGTAAGGCCCTGAGGTTTTACTTTGAGGCCCTATCCAGACTAACGGCCCGTTTGGCCGTGCGGGCCGCTTCCCAGGAGAGTTTCGAAAGACTGGAGGATCTTTTTAAGGCGGCCCGGGCTGGACAAAAGCGCCCCCGGCCCCTGACCGTTCCGGCCATGGAGGCCGAGGCTAAGGTTTTTTGGTCAAACCGGCTGTGCGCCCTGGCCACCATCTTGGGCTCTTTGGAGACCACCTCGGACCAAAAGGCCCAAATAAACGATTTGATTGAGGATTTGATTAACCGCTCCGAGGTGGTGGCCCGGCGCACCGACATCCACTACCAAGCCAAGATGGAGCTTTTGTACCTAAATAACGCCCAGAGCTTAAGCCGGGTGCTTTTTCTCATCTCCATGGATAAAAACTCACCCATCGCCCCCAATGCCCGGGAAATGGAAGAAGCTTGGCTAGATCACCTCAGCCAAAGCGATCTGAAAGTCTCTGACCGGGTCACCCTGACCTGGGTGACCAACGCCCAATTGGCCTTCCCCTTGGCTTGGTGGCTGGCCACCCGGCCAGAGAAACGCTGAGGCTTTTTTCGATCTCTGGGCGGCTGGCCCAGAAAGGGCCATAAAGGGGCCTAGAAGCCCCGGCAAGCCTTCGGCTAGTTCATAACCCCAATCAGGCCCTTCAAGGCCGCCTGGGGGCCATTTGGGGCCTTTACCGGGCCATTTTTGAGGGGGGTCGAGCTCGTTTTTTTTTCCTAATCCAGGAGCTCGACTTTTTGCAGCAAAAAGGAAAAATTGTCCCCGCGGTTTTGAGCCAAAAGGGCCTGAGCCAAGGCCAAGGCGCTTTCCTCCAAAGATAAGTTTTTAAGACAATCCTCCAAACTCTCCTGACTTAAACTCTCCCAGGCCCCGTCGGAACAAATCAAATACAGATCATCCTGGCACAGCCGCACCACCCGAGAAAAAAGATCCAAATTATGGTTTGCTTGTTGAATGGCGCTGGTAATAAGGTTTTTATCGGGGTGAAAGCGAATCTGGTCAAAGCTAATCAGGCCCTCTAGGTAGAGATTATAAACGGCCGAGTGATCCCGGGAGAGTAGTTCCAGATAATCGTCCCTTAAGCGGTAGACCCGGCAATCGCCGCAATTAAAGACCAGGGCCGACTGACCCTGGCGCCACAGCCCGGCCAGGGTGGCCCCCATGCCGGCCAGCTCGGGCCGATCCCGGCTTAAGCGATCCAGGCGGTCAATGGCCCCGTATAAGCATTCCAGCAAAAGGTCCTGCCGGTTTGGCTGAGTCTTACGGGACTCAGCTTGACCATGGGGGGCCAAGTTTAGCTTTAAATCTTCCAAGACCACCCGGGCGGCCGTGGCCCCCCCGGGCCCGCCGCCCATGCCGTCGGCCACGGCCACCAGCTCCTCGTTACCCAGGGCCACCATGGGCTGGTCCATGGACAGATCGGCGTAAACTGGCCCGACCAAGATGGCGTCCTCATTGGCTGGGCGCTCCGGCCCGCTGTTGGTAAAAAAGATGGTGGTCATGGACAGACTTCCACCGGGGACCAAAAAAAACCGGCCCGGGCCGGTTTTTTTTGGGGGGCCAGGGGCTTAGTTTTTAAAGTCCAGGCCGCGCTGGTACATGAGTTCCTTGTAGGTGGCCATGAATTTTTTAACGTGACTCATGCCGCTAATGAGGATGCGCTCAATGTCGTCGAGATCGCTGGTATTTATGACCGTGTCCAGGGACAAGCTAAAGGCGGTCAGATCGTCTAGGGAAGTAAAACTAGGCCCGACCACGGCCACGAACATGTCATGGCGAATACTTAGCTCAATGGAGTTAACCGCCCTGATGATCTGGTTAGTTGAGAGGGTGGCCCCGTAGTAATCTTCCTGGATGACCAGGAGCTGGAAACGGCCAAATTTTAGCTGCTTAACGGCGTCCCGAACGTTTATGGCCGTGGTGGTTCTAAAGCCCAAAGTCGAGAGTTTTTCGATTAATTTTTCTTGGTTTTCCTCGGAATCAAAGGCGATCATGGCCGACTTCATGCCCTCGGGCAAGTCCTCGGCGTCGCTGTCCAGTCCGCCATAGTCGGGCGGCAACATGGTGCCCGGGGGCGGCAAGGTAATTTGTCCGGTCTGGGTGGCCGAGGGCGGCGGCGGGCTGGGCGGGGCCGGCTGCCTGGGGGCCGGGGGCTGGACCTGGGCCTGTTCCTCGCCTTCTTCCAAGGAGATCTCGGTTATGCGCCTTTCCGGTAAGGTCATGGTGTTTTTGACCTTACATTGCGGGCAAATAAAGGTAAAAGGTCTCCCAAAGGGAATTTTATCGTCAGAAATATTTAGCTTTTTTTGGCAATTCTGGCATTCAATTAACATTTACCATGGCTCCGGCTAGCGATTTACTAAAAAATTAAAAAAAAACCGCTAGCCAGGAGGGCCCCGGGGCCCTCCTGGGTAGCTGGTTTTTTTTAGCCGCGGTTGGCCCCGCCCTGCTGGTAGGACGGCTGGCCGTAACCCGGCTGGGGGGCTTGGACTTGGCCAGGGGCCTGGCCAGGGGCTTGGCCGGGGGCCTGGGGCTGGCCGGGCACCTGATTAGGCGGGGCGGGAACTTCTTCTTCCTCGGAGGGCTCCAGGGAGAGGGAATCGAGCTCGTAGATGGCCTCGCCGGCCATGGCCTTGATGTTATCAATACCCCGGTTCATGACGTTTTTCTTGGAACTAAAGGTCTTGGCCGTGTCTTCGTTAATCTGCTTGGAGCTAAAAAGGTCCAAGATGTGCTGGTCAAAGGTCTGAAAACCCAGGGGTCTCATGGACTCGATGGCCCCGTAAAAAGTCTTGTCCGGCTGCTCGCCGTTAGTGATGATGTCTTTGATTAGCAAAGTGCTGCCCATGATCTCCAGAGCGGCCACCCGGCCCCCGCCTATTTTTGGCAAAAGCCTTTGGCTAACCACCCAGCGCAGGGTATCGGCCAACCTGACCCGG
>JAITJP010000421.1 GCA_031278835.1 Deltaproteobacteria bacterium | reverse complement strand
CCAGCCCTTGGCCCCAGCTCGGGGCTCAGGTCAGGTCGAAACAGGCCCTTTAAACGGCCCTATGGGCCCCCCAGAGCCCTTGGGCAGCTCAACTGGCCTTATTATATAACCCGGGCCCGCCAAGAGCGCTATGGGGCTATTTGGGCCCTTTACGGCCAAGTCCCGAAAACCAGCCCTACCTAAGCCGAAAGGCGATGGGAACCACCAAGGAATTAGGCGCCCCGGGCTTGGCCGGCCAGCGCGACTTGACTTTTTCCATGGTCGATAGGGCCGCCTGAGCCAAAACCTCAGGGTAATCGCCGGCGACCAAGGCCAGGCCGCTGATCTGGCCTTGGCCATTAAAACTGACCCTGACTTTGACCGTTCCGGTCAGGTTGTCTCGCCTGGCTTGGTGGGGATAAAACTTGTTTTTTTCGACTAGTTTTAAAAATTCCGAGATGAATTTTTTACTCTCGTTGGGATTAGCCTTGGGAGCCGCCACGGCGGCCGGCGCCGCCGCCTCCGTGGCCAGGGGAGCCGGTGTCCTTTGCGCGGTAGGGACCTTCGGATTAGCCTTAGGTTTTGGAGGCGGCGGTTTTTTCACCGGTACCGGATCGGCGACTCGCTCTGGCTCGAGCGCCGGATCAAGATCCGCTATGGGGGCCATCTCGGGCAGGGGCTCCATTTCTGGAATTTCTTCAAAAAGCGGCGGCGAGGCCTCGGCTTCCAGCGCTGGCTGATCTGCCCAAAGCTCAACGGTTATGGCCAGGTCCTGGGGCGGGGCCAAGGGTTCCCCCGGGCTAAAAATCTCCGGATGGGTGATAAACCAAGCCAATAACCCCAAGGCCATCAAAAAGCCCAGAAGGTTTCCAATCTTTGAGGCTTGCGAATAACGATCGCTGGCCTGAAATTTTACCGGCCCTGAAAAATGGCCTAATCGGACGACATTGGACACTAATCAACCTAAAATTTATGATTAAAAACTCCGCGAGTTTAAACTAAAATCTATTTGGCTCTAAACTAAAAAAAACGACTCTCTCTTTCGCTTATTTCCCGCCTAGGGCCCCCAGTTACTGGCCCGGACTGGTCTGGTCCCTCTGACCAAGCTCTCCGCCTCCCCAAGCCAGCTCCGGTGAGGGGCCGCCCAGATCAACCTGGGCCTTGGAGTTAATCATGAACCTTTCCCGCTTTTGGCCCTTGGCTTCGTCCAGCACTTCCAGAAAGGCCCCAAAGGGAGCTTCCCGGTCAACGTTAAAGTAGATCGGGGCCGATTGGGGGTGGGCGGCGATGATGGCCTTTAAATCCCCTGGGTTAATCTCCACTCGGCCCTGATAGATCCGGCCTTGGGAATCGACGCTAATGGTCAAAGATTTCTCGTCTGGCTTGGCCCCTTGGGCGTTTTTGGCCTCGGCCAACCTGACCTCCAGGGCCGGCACGGCGAAAGTGGCCGCCAAGATAAAAAAGGCCAAAAGTAGAAAGACCACGTCGATTAGCGAGGTCATGTCCAAGGTATCGTCATCCGACCAGGGGTCGGACAAAGGTGAATCCAAACTCATGGTTGTCCTTACCGGCCTTAGCCCAAAAGAAGTTTTGGTTTTTTTCGGCCAGCCGTTTTTCCCTAGGCCAGGGCCGCCTTATTGGGCGCTTCATGGTCCTTTTCGGTCATAAGGGCTTCCGTCTTTTTGGGCTCAAAGACGGGCTTGAGCTCGGGCCGAGAGTCCAGAAAACGATAGCCGTACTCTATGGCCGCCAGGTGAAAACCCTTTAGTTTAAGCTTAAACAGATAACAGGCGATTAAGGCCGGGATGGCCAGGGTTAAGCCCATGATGGTGGTCAGGATGGCCTCCCAGATGCCCGCGGCCAAAATGGTCGACGTGTTAAGGCTGGTCGAAAGGGCCAGGGCCTTAAAAACTCCCGATAGGCCCAAAAGGGTGCCCAAAAGGCCCAGCATGGGCGAAATCAAGGCGATGATCCGTAAAATGGACAAATCTCTTTGGGTTCTGGAAAAGTGGATATGAAAAAGATAGGCCACTTCGGCCTTAAGATCGTTTGAATGGCGACCGTGGGTTTTTAAAACGTCTCCGATTATGCCAATGACCGGGTTTTTGGCGTAACGCAGTAACAATGAGTCCATGGAGTCTGGGCATCGTCCCAAAGCCGTGGAGGCTTTTTTAAAATCTCTGGCCGTTAGAAACAAAAAGATCCAGTTTTTTAAAATGAGAATGACGGCCATCAAGGCCAAAATGGCCAAGGCCAGACCGGCCGGGCCGATCAGCTTATAGAGTTGGTAAATCGATTGACCGTTTGCCATGAATTCTCCGGGCTCTTTAGGCCCTTTAAGAGATAAAATAAACCAGCCTCTGGGATCCCCTAAAGATCCTCTGAGCGCTTCAGACCCTGGTTTTAATGATTGAGCCAAACGAGACGGCCGGTAAGCCGAGAACGGGTTTATTGGAAGAATTGAGATTGTGTTAATGAATCTTAATTACAAATCGAGAATAAAATATTTGCCCTTGAATGTCAAGCCTAATTTGAAAAAATTATTGCTGTAACGCTATGTTTTTTCAGATATTAGATAATACATGCCAATAAATTAATTTATTGACATAATATCAATTGGAGATTTGTCAAAAAAATACCCTTTCAATTGTCAATTAATTCATTGGACATATTTAAATAGCTTGGCTTTACTCCCAGCCCACCTTAGCTCAATTAAATTTTTCCATCTTTCTGCTTGACAAGTTTTCTCCCCCCAACTTAAGCCCAAGCGGCCAAGCCTAGCCCCAATCATTAGGCCAAACCAAAATAGCCCCAAGCCCCTCTCTCCAAACCAAAAAGCCCTTAACCCAGCCCCAAAAAATCCAGCCTCACCATCCCCCAGAAATATACCAAAAGACCTATATAATTTACCTTTATTGAACAATATCTTGTTTAGTCTATTTTTTTCTCTAATTTTCCCTTCTTGACAAAATTACTTGACAAGAAAATTTCAATAGCATATTATTAACTTGACTAACAAAAATAAGTAAATCCACAACTAGATAAGCAAAATAAAACCTTAAGTATTTTATGATAATACTTAATATTAGTCCAATAGCACTAAAAAGTTCTTCTTATCTACTATAAATTTTCATTAAAATCAAAGGGGATTTGAAAGTGTCAGAGATTAAGCGACAAGGTAGGCTTTTTCCAAAAGCCTCGGCTGGGCTTATTGGCTTACTTCAAAGGCTTTGGCCCGGCCTTTTGGCCTTGAGCCTGATGGCCGCTCTAGGGGTTTTGGCCCTCGGAGTTACCAAAGCTACCGGTCAAGCCACTTTAGCTCTGAGTCAGGCCATTTGGCCGGCCCCGGGCCCAAAAATTTCCAAAATGGCCCTTGGTTTAGGCGCTTTTGTACAAAGCTCTACCCCGAGTTCGGCTTTTGGCCACATGGCCGCGGGCCAGTTTTCAAAAACCCCAAAAAAGGCCCCAAGCCCCTCGGCCTGGGAGCTTTTGGCCCTAATCAATGACCATAAAAATTTTAATTTTTCTAAAAATATAGCTGACAATGATGTTTTAAAAGTTCAAAACTCTGATTCACCAATAAATCGTAGGGTTGAAACATCTAAAGAAGAAAACATGGTTAAAGGTTTTATGGATAAATACTTAAGCGTGGATCAGATCACGGTTTATTTAGCCCTGCTTTTCTCGGTACTATTTATCTTTTACTTTTGGCGTGATTTTAAATTTAGCCTTGGTATCTGTTTCATAATTTCACTAATTTGCCTAGCTTTACTATACTACTTGACCTGCAAAGATTTCACTTGCGATGTTTATAAATATCTCCATCTCTATCTGGTTGGCCCGGCTCTTTATTGCCTAAATGGTCCGGTCAATAGATCCAAATTCGTTTTATTGCCCCCAGCGGCCTTACTCCTGGCCGTGATTTTTACTTACAATTTTGAGTTACCTTTTATAATTTGCTTTGTCTTTATCGCCATTAATATCTTCTATATCATAAAGTTTTTAATAAAATACCACAAGCAACCCCTATTTTTACCCTACCTAAAGCAAATGATTATTTTAGCTGCCGTGACTGGCTGCGCATATATTATTTCTCTTCATTTAAGTAAACAAATGTATTTTCGCGCTTACAAATTCATGACTTCCTGGTTTAGTTAATTTTAGCCCCTTTTCGCTAATCCCCCACTACTAAATGCCAGCTCAATCCGTTATTTTCATGTTTATTTATCTATGAAACTATTAAAATACTATTTTACCTCTCTTAAAACATTATAATTCTCTATTTTTGCTAAAAATTAGATCAACCATGGCCCCATCAGGCAATGGTTAACCAAGCGCCCCAAGCCTTTAACCGCTTTAAAACC
>JAITJP010000384.1 GCA_031278835.1 Deltaproteobacteria bacterium | reverse complement strand
GACCCCAGTAAAGGCCCGATTCTGACTCCCAGGGCATCATGATGGTGTCCTCGACTATGACAAATAAGCCAAAAATATCCTCGGGTCCACTGGTAATGGACTTCCATTCAACGTAACTCTGGCCTTCTTCCATGGGATTGATGTCATAGCGGGTATCGAAATCTCTTTGATCATCACCGGAGATATTTAGGCGACTTTCAATGGTCCAAAGGCTTGGGCTATGGACGATGACCAGCTGACCGGTTTGTCGGTGACGTCTTTCTTCCTTATCGATATAAGTGCCCTCCACGGTCCAGAGACCCGGCTCAAGTAAATAAGTATGTTTAACGCTCACTGCCCTCACCTTTCCTTTTTGTTTTTATTGGCTTGGATTAAGACAAAACCCCGGGACAATCAGAAAAATAGAAAAAAAAATAAAAAATCTAGGCTCTAAAAATCATTTTTGAGTCCTTGAAGAAAGGACTCTAGGCGGGTGAAACTGGGGCCGAAGCGCTCGGATTTTAAAGGGCCCACCACCAGGGATTCGACCAGAATTCTGTGAGTCTCTTCGATCAGGGGGCGCTTACGGCAAATTAGGACCAGGTCGTGACCGACCCTTAAGGCCTCCAGGGCGGCCTGACCTATTTTTTGCTGATTGGCCACGGCCCCCATTTCCAGATCGTCTGAGAGGGCCAAGCCCTCAAAATTTAGCTCGTTTCTAAGAAGGGCCATTATTTCGGGCGAAAAGGTGGCCATCTCCTTAAGGCCCAGGCCCGGGTAAAGGCAATGACTGGTCATGATGGCGGCCAGGCCCTTTTCAATCAAAGCGGCAAAGGGTTTTAGATGATCTCGCAATTGGGCCTGGCTCAAATTAACCGTGGAGACGACCTGGTGGGGATCCTCCAGGGCCGCCCCCAGACCGGGAAAATGTTTGCCGCAGCAAAAAACCCCGGCCTCCCTAAAGCCGGAAACAAAAGCCTGAGCCAAATGAATGACCCGTTCGGGCTCCTGGCCGTAAGCTCGTTTGGCCATGATGGCCTCTGGCACCATTAGATCCAAGACCGGGGCCAAATTAAGGTTAAAACCCAGCTCCTTAAGTTCCTGGCCCGAGGAAAAGGCCATGCTCCGGGTCAAGACGGCTCCGCGCTCGGCTTGCTCATTGGCCCCGGGCAACTGGATGTGCGGAGGCGGCAGCCTTTTGACCAAACCGCCTTCGTTGTCAAGGGCCAAAATCAAGGGCCGGCCGGTCAGCTCCAGGGCTCGCCTTTGCAGAGCGGCCAATTGATCGCGAAGTTCATTGGCGCCCCCGGGGGGATAGTTTCGTCTAAAAAAAATCAAACCAGCCGGGCTAAATTCCTCAATGAGCTTTAAGGGCTCCCGTAACTCGTTGCCCTCCCAGCCAATCATCAGGCGTAAACCGGCTTTGAAACGAATCTCTTCTTTAAATTTGACAAAAAAAGCCATTGCTTCTCGCTAAAGGTTTGGAAAAATATTTTTACTCAGACAAAGGGAGTAATTGGTCTTAAAAAAAAAGAGACCGCTCATAAATTTTTATTTAATTTCGTAAAAACTTGGACACTCAATTAATATTGGAAAATTAACCTCTCAAAGTTTTATAAAAAGCTTTGAGAGGGCTTGCTCTTTACTTTAAAGCGCCCTGGCAAGCCAAGCAGCGGCCGCAGGCCAGGCTGGGCGGGCAAGGCCCCGAGGGCTCCTGGTTTTGGGCCAAAAGGGCTTGCTCGGCCAAATGGTCGTAACCCACGTTGGGGCTAATCAGGCGCCAGGGTCTTTGGGGGCCAAAGGGCCGATGGATGGGGTGATCCGGGCCGTAACCAATGGCTTTTAGGGCGGCCCCGGTTTGGCCTTGGCAGTCCAGCTGGGCCTTAACTAATTTATGGGCCTCAGCTCCGCCCCGAGCCAAAAGTCCTTGCAGGATGGCCCCTTTGGGGGAATCGATTCTAAGTTCAATCTCGCCAATCTTGGCTAAATATTGGCTAATTTTTTGGCCCCGTTCTCTCATGGCCTTTTCGGTCAAAAGGGGCCGATCTTCAAAAGGGGTTTGGGCTTTGGGGGTAAAATTAGAAACGGAAACGGAAATCTTGGGTCCGTTCTTAGCTATTCTGGTTTCTTTTTTGACCAAAGCCACCAAATCAGCCAAAGCCCTTAAATCATCGTCGTTTTCCTCGGGCAGGCCAATCATGAAATAAAGTTTTAATCGTTTAAGGCCGTGACTGGCCAATAACCGAGCCGAGGCCAGAACCTCGGATTGCTTTAAATTTTTATTTATGACGTTTCTTAGTCTCTGACTTCCGGCCTCCGGGGCCACGGCCAAAGCGTTCAGCCCGGCTTGGGAGAGATACTTGGCCAAATTTTCGGTCAAAGACGACAGGCGCATGGAAGAAACCCCGACCGAGGTTTTATTTTCAATTAGGGCCTGTAAAATTTTACCCAGCTCCGGGTGATCGGCCACGGCCGGGCTGACCAAACCCACCCGGCCACTTTTTTCAATAAGCGAATAAGCGGCTTTGATGATTGACTCAAATGACCAAGGCCGATGGGGCCGGTAGAGATAGCCGGCTAAACAGAAACGGCAACCCCAGGGGCAGCCGCGACTAATCTCCACCAAGGTGGTCATGGGGAATTCCGTCATCGGGCTTAAGATAGGCGAGGACGGCGGGAGCAAATTTTCTTCAAAGGGCCATTTTAAAATCGATGATTTAATTTTTAAAATAGATGAGTTTTGGCTTAAAAAATCATCATGGTCAAAAACCAAGCCCTCATGATCAGGCCCAAAATGACATAAACCCGGAGCCAGGGCCCCGGGCACGAAGTTTACGAGATGGCGCAGTCTATCTAAGTAATCC
>JAITJP010000329.1 GCA_031278835.1 Deltaproteobacteria bacterium | reverse complement strand
ATCATTGAAATCAATAAATAATTATCATTGAATTCACCAAATTGATTTTTATGATAGTCACTTTTAAAATAAGAAATAATTTTAAGGAGAAATTCATGGCTAATTTGAATCTGTTAGAAGACGAATTTGCTAAAGAGATCACGATTATGGCTTACATAGCGGAAGGCCGAGAAATCGGCCGAGCAGAAGGCCGAGCAGAAGAAGCTTTAAAAATCGCTCGCAAAATGCTCGCCAAAGGTGTGCATACTGAAACGATCAGCGAATTCACCGAGCTAGACGAAGAAACCATACTTTCTTTAAAGAAATAGATGGGTTAGAACTAGACAAATAGTCAGGGCTGAGCCTGCTATGAGTTTTAACTCATGGCAGGATTTCTTTGTTGGAAAAGGTCCTGGAAAGCATCTGGCTTGGCCCCAGTCTTACATTTGTCTCTTGGCCGGTCCTTTCCCTTGGCCGGGCCGGTTGTCTGACCTAGTCAAAGAGATTGGCCTCAGCAAGAAAATTTCTTTCCCTAAGGTGACCTGGGCTTATTGTTCGTGGTGACGGGGCTAGAGTTTTGCTTTTTTGTCGTAGTTATTTTGGCTTTTGGTCAAAGGGGCCGGCCTGGTCGAGGTGAGAGAGGCGCTAAGGCCCATGATTTTGTCGGCCTTTTTTTGAACCGCCTTGGCCTGGATCTTGGGCTCAAGGTCAATGATTTCAAAAGGGCCGCCCACCAGGGTCAGGGCGACCTGGGCCATGGCCCAGGCCGGCCTCTAACTTGGGCGGTATTTCCAGGACGATTTTCATGGTCGAGGGGGGCATGTGAGCCTCTCGGGCCCGAAGAGTTGGCCCTGGGCACCTTATGGGCCGTCCCTGGGAGCGATTTTTTAGCTACGGCCTTTAGTTTTTTTTCAAAATGACCAAGAGGTCTTTGTTTGATGGGCCAAAAAAAACCCTATGGCCCCGGGGTAAGTCTCGGGGCCATAGGGGCTGGGTCAACTCTGGCCCGGGGAATCGCCTCCCCAGGCCAGAGAAGGGCTGTGTGAGGAAGGCCTGAGGCTAAGATTTTTTGGCCATCAGCTCAGGCAACAATAGGGCAATTATGGCCATTAGGAGAAAACTCCCAGCGATCAGGTTAAAAATGGCCGTGGCTTGGCCTCCGGCCATGAGGGGCAAAAGGAAAGGCAGGGCAAAGCCGCCGGCGCTTTGGAGGGTACTAAGCACGCCCCCGGCGCTTCCGCCGTAGGTTGGCCCGATGTAGTCAAGCATCATGGGCAAGGCCAAGACGATTGACAGAAAAGCCCCGCTGAAAAAGCCAACGCCAAAAAGGAGAATGACCGTAAGGGTCCCGTAGTCGAGGCTCCAGGCCAAATAGGCGCAGATACCGGAAATGGCCCCGGAAATAAAGAGAAAAACCTTGGAGCGCCCCACCATCTTGCAAAGGGCGGCGGCGACTAAAGAGCCAATCATCAGGGAAAAAGCCACGACCGAACTGGCTATGCCGGCCGTGTTCGGGGCCACGCCCTTGACTTGGATTAGGTTGTTGACCAAATTACCGTTCAGGGTCACGTAAGCCCCAAGCATCAAGAAGATGGAAATACCGCCAATCCAGATGGCCGGTTTGGACATGACATATTTGAGATTGCCGATGACCGGTTGCGGCGGGGCTTTGGGGGTCCCGGCCGGGGCGCCTTTGAGAAAAACCAACCAAATGGCCAGAATTATGACGGTCACCCAGATGGAAAGCTGAAACGAGGCGGCCAGGCTTTCGGCCCGGCCGCCCACGGCGATGGAGCTGGACTGGCCCAAGCCGATGCCGGCCAGGTAACAGCCCACGCCCAGGCCAACTTTTTGCGGCGGAAGCCAAGTGCCCAGAACTTTGATAAAGTTGGCGTTAAGGGCGGCGTTACTGACCCCGATCAAAAACATTAGGAAAAAATAAGTGCCCATGTTCGGGTCGCAAAGGTAGCGGCCGATGGCCCCGATCAGGCTGACCACCAGCCCTATGGTCACCATCAGTTTGACCCCGTAGCGATCGCCCAGGGCCCCGAAGGGAATGCCCAGGACAGCGCAGGCCAATAAGGGTAAGCCCATCATCAAGCCAAATTGTACCGGGCTGGCTTGGGTGGCGGCGAAAATCATCGGGGCCAAACCGGCCACCTGAAAGTGAATGAAGTTTATGCCAAAGGCGGTTATGGCCACCGCTAGGGTGATAACCCACATATATCCGCTTTGTTTATTTTCCATGTTGTTAATCCCCCCCTTCCGGGGCCGGCGGCCCCGGTTGGTAAGCCAGATTATCCAATCTGGTTTTAAGGTTTTTAGGATCCAGGTTTTGGCCGACAAAAACCAGACGGTTGCCTGAAACGGATTCCAGAGGGGGTAACCAATTGGAACGCCCCCTGACGAAATCAAAATAAGCCTTTCCGCCCTTTAGCTTTAGCTGGCCTTTGATCCGGGCAAATTCATGGCCCCGTTCAAAGATGAAACGTCGCCATTTGTCCTCGTCGAGGCTTTGGGCGCTTTCATAGGAAAAACTTTGATAGGCAGACAAATCCTGGCTTTCCGGAATCAGCTCTGGATCTTTAATTTTTTTGGGTTGTTCAAAGAATAATTTTAGGTCCACTCGTCCATGGATGACGGTTTCAAGGGGCGTTTCGGGAATGGTGGCCCCGATTTCCAGAACAAAGGCCTCCACCCGATCCGCGGGATAAAGGTCTGTCTTACTCACCAAGACCAGATCGGCCGATTGGAGTTGGGCCAAAAAGAAATCCCCTTGAACTTCTCTGGTTTCCCAGATTTCCGCGTCCAAGATGACCACGGTTTTGCGCCACTTTATGAGCGGGTCAAAACGAGACAAGGTTTTGGCCAGCATGGCCGGCTCGGCCAAGCCGCTGGCTTCTATTAAGATCCTGGACGGGGGATCACTTTTAAACAGGGCCTCTAAAAGGGCCACGAAATCGACCCGTAAGGAACAGCAAACGCAGCCGTTGGTTAGTTCATGGACGGGTATGCCGACCCTCTGAACCAGCCTCCCATCCAAACCAAGTTCTCCGGCCTCGTTGACCACGGCCACGGTGCCTTTGGCATCCTCGAGATTTTCGATCACGTGCCTCAAAGTCGAGGTCTTGCCCGATCCCAAAAAACCCGAAAGTATAAAAAGAGTGGTCATGGTTCAGCCTTTGGTGAAAAAAACTGTTAAAACTTAAAACAATCCAACCGCGGCGCCGCCGCGGTTGGCCCCCAGGGCCCCGAGCCGATATGGCCCGAACCACCATGGCCGAGCCATGGAGCCCCGGGGGTGACTGCTTACATCTCGTGAGCGGCGCTGACCATGGCCTGCACGTTTTCGATTTTGGCGTTAAAGGGGATGTCGCAACCGGAAGAAACCATGTAGCCTTGGCCCCCAAACTCCTTAATGAGATCTTGGACGTATTTGGTGACCTCGGCCGGGCTGTCAAAGGCCAACATCTCGGCGTGAACGTCTCCCAAAATGGCCATGTGGTTATCCATGACCTTTCTAGCCTTATGGATGTCGGTGGCCCCGTCCGGAGACATGATACATTTATGTTTCGGCAACTCCCTGAAATAATCGAGACTGCTGGTCCAGTTGGCGTCCAGGTGCAGGATCGGGATAACCCCTTCCTCGATGACCATCTCGGTGGTGGCCTTGAAATAAGGCCAAACGAAGCGTTCCCACATTTTAGGGGACATAAGGTTACTGGCCGCCCGCCAACCGCCCACCCAAACGCCGTAAGGTTTGGCCATTTTTAGCATCTGCCGGTTGGCTTCCAACATCTCGGCCGCGGCCACTTTGAGGGCTTCCTCTAAGAGATCGGCCTGTTTTATCATGTCGATCATGAACTTAATCATGGAGCGGCCGCCGCAAAAAACCTCAAAGGGGATGGTGACTATGGCGCTGACCAGGGGGACGATACCGGCCTCGGTGTATTTCCTGCGGGCCTCCGGTCCGGCGGCAATGGTGGTGGCCACCCGGCCCAGGGGATCGTTAAATTTTTCTTTGATGAAGGGAAGGAACCAGTTGTAAAAGCCTCCCTCGACGATTTTTTTGTAATCGTCCACCTTCATCAGCTCGGCCTCCTCGACCTGCCAGAGCTCGTCCGGGGGCAAGTCAATGCCCGGCACTTTGACGTTGGAAAGCCACTGGGGACATAGAAAGCCGACGTTATAGAGATCGCATTGAACCGCGTCAACGGTGGGATTCATCTGGGTCCAACATTTCAAATGAACGTCACAGGAGCCCGGGCCATTGGCGCAATAGTAGGCCAACAACACCCCGGCCGCCTTGGCGCAATAAGCGTTGCCGGTCGGCAAGACCGGGACCCGGTCCGTTTTTTCGAAACGCATGGTTTTTTTTATGCGATCGAAATTTTCCTCAAACAATTTTTCATTTCCCATGCTTAACACCTACCTCCAGGTTATTTGCTCGCGCCATGGAGAGGGTTAATTTTTGGCTCTTAGCCAGATCAAGATCGGTGACGGGCATGATGGTGGGCCTCCCAGGTTAACGACTGGCCGTTTCCGGAGCCGACCTAGGCCACTTACCTGGGGTCAGACCGGCCTAAAACCATGATTTCGTTTTTTTTCACTGACCCTTAAATCCGCTTCATTAACCAGCCATGGCGCGAAGGAGCTTTGGAAAAAACTTTCTCCACCCTTGTCCGTAAACGGGGTAAAATTTAGCGCCCGGAAGGCTAAATTGGTGAAGGGTTTATAACAGACCCCAGGACTTTGACAAGGATAGGATTTTTTTT
>JAITJP010000288.1 GCA_031278835.1 Deltaproteobacteria bacterium | reverse complement strand
AGGGCCAACTGGCCCTAAGGGCCAAAATCGGCCAGGGGGCTATTAGGATGGGGCTCAGCCGAGAAAAAGCCCAGGACGGGGCGATTTGGGGCCTTTATGGGCAAATTTTGGATGGGGGGAGATTTTAGGGCAGTAGGTATAGGAGCAGGCCGTAGGCCAAAAAACCAACCAAGAGTGAGAGGATATCGAGTTTTAAAAACCAGGCCGACAGGACGGCGGCCAGACCGGCCCCCAGGACCGGCCAATCGGGCTTTAGGGGATTAATGAACTGGGGGATGACCAGGGCGGCCAAGACAGCCGTGGGGACAAAATCCATGGCCCGTTTGAGTAGTGGGGGCAGGCTGGGCGATCTTTTGGCTCCCAAAAATATCAGGCGAAAAACCAGGGTGCCCAAGGCTACCAATAGGAGGGCTATCCAGTAAAGGTGGGAACTCATGGGGCGGGGTGGCCTTTTGATTCAAGGATCATTCCGGCCGTTACCCCCAAGGCGATGGCGACGATTAGGCCCAGGTTTAGGGGAATGAAGCCCAGGACAATGGCCGACAAACCGGCCACGGCGGCCGAGATAACCTTGGCTGAGGCCTTTTCACCGCCGGCCCGTAAAATGGAGATTAAAAGCGACAAAAACAAAAGCGGCACGGCCAAAGACAGGGGCCAACTCTCGGGGATGATGGAGCCCAGGAGATAACCCATGACGCAGGTAGTTTGCCAACCCAGCCAGGTCGGTAGGCCCGAGCCAATGAAGAAAAAAACTTTTTGGTGCTTAAAATTAGGCTTAAGAAAAGCCACCGTGCTAACGGCGTAACTTTCGTCGGTTAGGATGTAAGAGCGAAGGAGGGCCATGGGGTATGAAGAAGGGGGGCCCAGTTTAAGGCCAATGGAGGCGCCGTAGATTAAAAGGCGTAAATTTAAGGCCAAACAGGTTAAGACCAAGATGGGTATGGCCACTTGCGAGGCCCAGAGATTGACGAAAAAAAGCTGGGCCGAACCGGCGAAAACGGCCAGGCTCATGGAGACCGATTGGGGCAGGCTCAAGCCGGCCGATCTGGCCGTGGCCCCGTAGATGATCCCAAAGGGAATTATGCCCAACAGCAAAGGCGATCCGGCCAAAAAACCGGCCCTAAGGGAGGCCCAAAGGTTTAAAGGTAAGATCTCTAGGCTAGTTTTTGGTAAATCTTCGGGGCTGGACATGGGGCTTAGCCAAGCACCATCCTGTCGGAAATGGAGTCAGCGCCGTTTTTGGCCACCTCATGGAAGTGCTGTAACAGATCCGTGACGGTCAGTTTGCTTTTGGTTTCTTGATCAAAATCTAAGATGACCCGGCCATGGTGCAGCATGATTAACCTATGCCCATAGGTAATGGCCTGTTGCATGTTGTGGGTAATCATGAGCGTGGTGATGCGTTCTTCTTCGACCAGTTGTTTGGTCATTTTCATAATAAGTTCGGCCGTTTTGGGATCCAACGAGGCCGTGTGTTCATCCAACAAAAGTAGTTTTGGCTTAATCAAGGTGGCCATGAGTAGGGTAATGGATTGCCTTTGCCCGCCGCTCAAAAGGCCAACCTGATCGGTTAACCTACTGTCTAGTCCCAAATCGAGTTTGGCCAGACTGGCCCGAAAAAGTTCCCGTTCGTTTTTGGTGACCCCGCTTCGAAAGCCCCGCCGGCGGCCTCGCCTAAAGGCCAAAGCCATGTTTTCTTCGATGGTCATCGAAGCGCAGGTTCCGGCCAAGGGATCCTGGAAAACCCGCCCGATCAGCTTTGATCTACGGTATTCTGGCCACATGGTGATGTCCCGGCCGTCTAAAACGGTCGAGCCGTGATCCGGAGGGGAGTAGCCGGAAACGCAGCCCATCAGGGTGGATTTGCCGGCCCCGTTGGAACCGATGATGCAGACAAATTGGCCGGAATCGACCTTAAGATCCACGTGGTCTAAGGCCAGAACTTCGTTTACCGTGCCTCGGTAGAAATATTTCACCAATGAGGTGGCCGTGAGCATTTTTGTATTGGCAGTCTCAACCATGGAGACCTGAGGTTTTTCCAATTGGGGGACCTCAATTGAGGAGAGATTACGCATTTTAACCGCGGAGACTCCGGAAAGTGTTTTGGGACCCAAGCCAGGGCTGGGCCGGGTTTTGAAAAGAACTTGGCATTTTTTTCTTTGTTCGCGGAGACTTTGGTTAAGTAACTTTGGTTAAATAAAGTTAAGGTTTACGCGAAAAGATTGAGGCTTAACTTAAATCCTCAAAAAAATAAAATTTAATCAATTTTAGCTCGATAGCTTCGGCTTTGAAAGTAAGTCTTGACTTTAGGCAGACAAAGTGAAGCCACCACAATGGAAGCGGTTATCAGATTTAAGTCAGTGGCCTTGAAAATCTTTAAAGACAGGGCCAGGGCTATGGCCAAGCGGTAAACGATTGAGCCCAAAACCACGCTAATGATTCGGCTGACGATGCGGCGGCCGCCAAAAAGGGTTTCCCCGACCACGATCGAGGCCAGACCGTCAACGATCATGCCCACGCCCATGGAGACCTCGGCCGTGCCTTGGTTTTGGGCCACCAAGGCCCCGCACAGGGAGACCAGAGAATTTGACAAGCCCACCCCGACCACGATGGTAAAACTGGTATTGACCCCGAGGCTAGTGATCATCTTAGGATTGTCGCCAGTGGCCAGTAAGGCTTGACCAAACTCGGTGCGCATGAGCCAGATCAAGATACAAACCACCAAGATGACCATGGCCAGGAAAAGAAAACTGGAGGCTAACCAAGGGTTTATGCCAAAGGAAGAAACCAGCTCCCTAACCGGGGCGATGACCGTGGGCTTGGTGATCAAAGGCACGTTGGGTCGACCGCCCATGATCCGGATATTGATCGAATACAGGGCGGTCATGGTTAAGATGGAGGCCAGCAAATGCAGGAGTTTTAGCCTGGTGGTCAGTATGCCGGTGATCATGCCGGCCAAAAAGCCGGCGGCCATGGCCGGAAACAAGGACAACCAGGGATTCATCCCGGCGGTAATGCATACCGCCGAGACTGAGGCCCCTAAGGGTAAACTCCCGTCAACGGTCAGATCCGGAAAATCCAGGACCCGGAAAGTTATGAAGACCCCCAGGGTCATAAGGCCATAGACCAAACCCTGTTCTATGGCCCCGGTAAAGGCGAAAAAACTCACTGTGAAACTTCTGTGGCCCGATCCAGAACGGATTTAGGAAGGGTTTGTCCGATTTGTTCGAGGTATTTGGAGTTATAGACCAGCTTGAAGTTCTTTTGGAACTCAACCGGTAGGTCGGCCGGTTTTACTCCATCCTTTAAGATTTTTACGCCCATCTGGCCAGTCTGGCGGCCCAGTTCATAATAATCCAAAGACAGGGTCAAGGTGCCGCCCTTGGCCAGGGAATCGGCCTCGGCCGGGTAGAGCGGGATCTTGTGATCGAGAGCCACCTTCAAGATGGCTTCATAGGAGGCGATGGCCGTGTTGTCGGTGACGATTAAGATCACGTCGGCGTTGCCAACCAGGTTTTGGGCGGCCTGGGTGACCCCGGCGCTATCGGCCGTGGGGGCCTCGACTAAGGTAAAACCCTTATCGGCGGCGGCTTTTTTAACGATTTCGATTTGCACCACGCTGTTGACTTCACCGGTATTGTAGATGGTGCCAATGGTTTTGGCCCCCGGGTGAATCTCCCTAATGATGCCCACCAAGTCGGCCAAAGGCGACATGTCGCTGGTTCCGGTGACGTTGCCGCCGGGCTTATCCAGACTGGCTACCAGTTCCGCGGCCACCGGGTCGGTTACGGCCGTAAACAAAATAGGGATTTCTTTGATTTTGGCCACCAGGTGCATGGCGCTCGGGGTGGAAACGGCCAAAATCAAGGCCGGGTTTTCGTCAATGATGTCGTTGACGTTTTGCTGCGAGGTGGTGGGATTGCCTTGCGAATAGCGGATGGGGTTAATCTTGACGTCTAGGCCAGACTCGGTCAGGACATCTTGAAAACCCTTGGCCGCCGCGTCCAAAGAGGGATGGAGGGCGTGCTGGAGGATAGAGACGTCATAAGCCAAGGCCGGGATGGCCAAAAAAGCCATGGCCGCGCACAACAGACCCAAAAGCAATTTTTTCATGCGTTTTCTCCGAGAGTTTTCCCAAAAAAGTATCGGGAAGTAAAGAAATTTAGTTTCGACTGGATCACGAAAGTGATTATTTTCTTAGCGAGCTTTTGAAAAAGCAAAATTTTAAAAAATATGTTTCTCTAAAATCGCTAATAACAATCACAATCATGACAAAAATCATGATTAAAAAGCTTAACTCTGGCC
>JAITJP010000402.1 GCA_031278835.1 Deltaproteobacteria bacterium | reverse complement strand
GGCCTCGGTCAGGGCGGCCCGGTGACCGATCTCGTTATTAAAAAGCCTCGCGGGAAGGGCTTAATTCCCAAGCCAGAAAAATTAGACTCATAAGATTGGTCTTTTTTTTAAGTTAATTTTAACCGCCGCCTTAGGACAAAGCCTGGTAATTAAACTCCCCTTACTAAACATCTAGCCTTAATGGACCAAATTATCTTGAACAGCCGGATAATTCTTAAAAGCTTCTGTCAACCATGATTCGGCTTTTTTATAGAAAAATATTTGCTGGTTTAATTGAAAATCAAGATTTTGCCCCAAAATAATAGCCATTTCCGAGCGGCCCTGGCCGATGGGTGATGGCTATTTTTAAATTAAAACTCGGACTAATTTATAAAGCTGAGGGCCTCGGTCAGGTGACCGATCGCGATATTAAAAAGGGCCCGGGAAAGGCCTAATTAAAAAGCCAGAAAAATTAGACTAATTAGTTTGGTAATTTTTGTCAGGTAAAATTGATGGGCCGCCTTAGGACAAAGCCTGGTAATTAAACTCCCCTTACTAAACATCTAGCCTTAATGGCCCCAATTATCTTGAGCAGCCGGATAATTCTTAAAAGCGTCTGTCAACCATGATTCGGCTTTTTTATAGAAAATTATTTGCTGGTTTAATTGAAAATCAAGATTTTGCCCCAAAATAATAGCCATTTCCGAGCGGCCCTGGCCGATGGAAAATGGTTATTTTTAAATTAAAACTCGGACTAATTTATAAAGGTGAGGAGCTCGGCCCGGTGACCGATCGCGATATTAAAAAGGCCCCGGGAAAGGCCTAATTAAAAAGACAGAAAAATTAGACTTATTAGATTTGTAATTTTTGTCAGGTAAAATTAATGGGCGGCCTTAGGACAAAGCCTGGTAATTAAACTCCCCTTACTAAACATCTAGCCTTAATGGCCCCAATTATCTTGAACAGCCGGATAATTCTTAAAAGCCTCTGTTAATTATGATTCGGCTTTTTTATGGAAAATTATTTGCTGGTTAATTAATAACCAGGGTTTTTTGCCATAAAATAGCCTTTCCCAGCTCGGCTCGGTGGCCAGCTGGGAAGGGTTATTTGCGAATTAAAACGCAGGACTTTTCGATAAAGGTGATGGCGTCGGTCAGGTCGGCCAGGTGGCGGAGCTCGTTATTAAATTTGGTCAAACGGTTGATGGGCACCAGGTTTTCCTCGGGCATCATGGGGCAGGGACGATCGTTTCCGGTCATGTATTCGGGAATTTTTTGGAGTAGGAGAAAGGGGGGCGTGTCAAAGCCGACGGAAAAGTGTCTGGACAAGGGGGCAAAGGAAGTATGAATGTCTTCCATGATGTACAGGCCGCCCTGGGGCAGGTTGGGATAAAGGGTAAATAAAGCCCTAACTTGATCGGGCCACCAGTGGGAGGCGTCGTCCAAAACCACCCGGGGGCTTAGGGCTAGGAGACTGTCTAGGAAATCGTTTTGGGAGAGATCGCCAATGATGAGTTTGCCGCGGCCCAGCTCATAGTCCCTGACCTTTTCTTCAATGTCAACGCCTATCAAGGTGGCTTTGGTAAAATAATCAGACCAGGTTCTTAAGCTGCCGCCTTTAAAGACCCCCAGCTCCAGGAAGATAAATTCTTGGTCCTTTAAGGGTTTTAGGAAAAATTCATATTTCCTCAAATAATCATGGGTGGTCGGGCCGGAGCATTTATCGGTGCCGTGTTTTTGACCAAGGTCGTTTAGGATTGGCGAATGAAGCATGGAGACCTCTGTGGAAAAGTGATGGGTTAGTTTTTTGGTTTTTTTATGAGGACAGGTCGGTATTGTGGGGGTTAAGGGCTTCCCTCAGGCCTTCGCCCAGGAGATTATAACTTAAAACGGTAATGAGAATGGCCAGGCCCGGGTAAAGGGAAAGCCAGTAGGCCCTTTCCAGGTAGTTTTTACCTTCGCTTAGGATGGAACCCCAGGTCGGGGTGGGCGGCTGAACGCCCAAGCCCAAAAAAGAAAGGGAGCTTTCGGTCAGGATGGCTCCGGCCACGCCCAAAGTGGCCGTGACCAGAACCGGGCCCATGGCGTTGGGGAGTAAATGGCGCCAAATAATACGCAGATCCGAGGCGCCCAGGACCTTGGCCGCTAAGGCGAAATCTCGGCCCTTTAAGGACATCAGCTCGGCCCGGACAAACCTGGCCACGCCCATCCAGCCGGTTAAACCAATGACGATCATGACGTTCCAAATGGAAGGTTCTAAAATGGCTATGACGGCCAGGATCAAAAACATGGAGGGAAAACAAAGCATTAAATCGCAAAAGCGCATGATCAAAGAATCGATTATCCCGCCGTGGTAGCCGGCCAAAGCCCCCAGGATGAGGCCAATTAAGGTGGACAAGCCCACGGCCACGAAACCGACCTTAAGGCTAATTCTGGAGCCGTAAATCATGCGGCTCAAAACGTCCCGGCCCAGGGAGTCCGTGCCCAACGGGTGATCGGGGCTTAAGGGCGGTTTAAAGCGAGCCGATACGTTTATTTTGTCAGGATGGTGGGGCGAGAGGACCGGAGCCAGCCAGGAGACGGCGAACATGGCTAGGACGACCAGGCCCCCAAAAAGGGCCAGTTTGTTTCTGTAAAGGGCTTTTAGGCTAGGGCGTCTAAACATTTATTGGCTTTCCTAGAAAATTTTTTTTTCGTTTAATAAAAATCTAATTTCTCTGCCTAGGGCAGAGTTTTTAGATTTTGGAGCCTTTAAAGGCCTGATCGCGGACCCGGGGGTCAACCAGGGCGTAGCCCAGATCGGCCAGGAGATTGCCCACCAGGGTTAGGACGGCCCCAATGACCAGGCCGCCCATGACCAGGGGGTAGTCTCGGCCCATGACCCCGACGTAAAAAAGTTGACCCAGGCCGGGGATGGCGTAGATTGACTCCATAATGACCGAGCCGCCGACCAAGCCGGGCACGGACAGGCCCAAAATGGTGATGACCGGGATAAGGGCGTTTCTAAGGGCGTGTTTCCAGATGACTACCCGTTCGGAGAGGCCCTTGGCCCGGGCCGTGGTCAGAAAATCCTGACGGATGATTTCCAGCATGTTACCGCGAAGGTAACGGGAAAGGCCGGCCAGGCCGCCCAAAGAAGAAATGACCACCGGCATGATCAGGTGACGGGCGTAATCCATGAATTTAGCCGAGCTCTCCATTTGGTCATGATTTATGGCGGTTAAGCCCGAGATGGGCAGCCAGTGAAGTTTTACCCCAAAAAGCCACATGCCCAGGAGAGCCAGCCAAAAGGACGGGGCGGCGAAAAAGATAAAAACAAAGACGGTACTTGAGCGATCGAAAAAACCCCCGGCCTTGACGGCGGCCCAGAGGCCCAGGGGCAGGCTTATGGCGATGATAAAAAACATGGAAAGAATATTTAGGGAAAGGGTCACGGGCAGCCGTTCCAGAATTTTGTCTCTGACTGGGCGGCGATCCGGGGACATGGAACGGCCCAGATCCAAGGTGGAGAGGTTTTTTAGCCAGTTCCAGTACTGGAGGTGGAGCGGTTTATCCAGGCCGTAAATTTCTCTTAGGCGGGCTTTGGCGGCCAGGTTAGCCTGGGGGTTAAGATCGGTCACCATGTCGGTGGGTTCGCCCGGGGCCAAATGCATGACCAGGAAACTTACTATGGTTATGCCTATTAAGGTCGGAATCATCATTATTAAGCGGGTGAGAGTATATTTAAGCATTTTTATCTGGGCGTCCTCCCCTAAATGAACTTAGGGGCGATTTGGTTTTATTAAAGCCAGGCAAAAAATTTGAGCCAAAGAAAAAAAAGCCAAAAATTACCTCTTGACTTACTCGAAAGGATGTTTAATTTGTCAGTATCAAGGGGTCAGGACTTACGGGAAACCATAAGTGAGTCCATGACATTGACCCAAAAACAAATGGCCTTCAAAGGAGGAACGTTTATGACGATTTTTAGATGGCGCGGACCTGGTTTTCCAGGCTCAATTCTGGAATTGGAACGTATGCGAAACTATATGGAAAACGTTTACAGTACCCTGGCCAACGGCGTAAATAACTTTAGGAGAAATTATACAGGAGTTTTCCCCCTGGTCAACCTGGCCGAGGATGACGACAATCTCTACCTGACGGCCGAACTGCCTGGCATTGACCCCCAGTCGCTGGACCTTTCGGTCAAAAACGACACGGTCACTCTCAAGGGAGCCAAAAAGGTCGAGCCCGAGGTCAAGGAAGTTAACTATCACCGTAGGGAGCGCGACATCGGCGTTTTTAGGCGGAGCGTGTCTTTGCCGGTCAAGGTTCAAGCCGAGGCCGTCGAGGCCAAGTTCAAAAACGGTATCCTGAGCGTGACCTTACCCAAGGTGGCCGAAGCCAAAGCTCACCAAATCTCCATTACCACCTAAGTGGTGGGGGCAGGGTAAAAAAAACGGCAAATATCCCTGGCGACTTAGGACGCCGGGCCGGCGCTAAAAAGCGCCTCAAATTTCCTTAAGGACTTAAGTCTCGGGGGAAGGCTGAAAAAATCGCCAAATTTCCAAAGAGACTTTGCTCTTAGGGAAAGCAGTATCAGGTTTAGGAGGAATTATTTTATGACGGACACCAATAGCCGAGAGATCAACGTTAAAGAAAAACAGCCTCTAGACACGGGCGGCATCGAGAACACCAGAGATGAGGCTCGTTTTAGCCCAGAGGTGGACATATACGAGTCTGAGGACGGTCTGACGGTCATCGCCGACATGCCCGGGGTTACCGCCGAAGGCCTAAGCGTGGATTTGAAAGACAACATCCTGACCATCCAGGGCACGGTTCAACCCCAAGAGCGCCGACCCAAGATTTTGTTGAAAGAGTACGAGACCGGAGACTACTTTAGGCAGTTTTCTCTCTCGGAACTCATAGATCAGGAAAAAATCACCGCCTCGATAAAAGACGGGGTGCTGAGCGTTAAGCTGCCCAACAAGGCCCCGGCCCAGCCCAGGAAGATCAGCGTGGTAACCGAATAAGGCCCAGGCCTTCATAAAACAAAAAAAAACCAACAAAGGGGAGGGATCTGACGATCCCTCCCCTTTGTTGGTTTTTGGCTTTTAATTTTCAATCTTACTGGGAGCGCTCTTGGCGGTTTTTGATTTTGGGCCTAGGCCGGGCTCAAGTTCGGTAAGGTTCTGGACGGCCCAGCGTATCTGACGGCAGACGCCCATGAGCAGATCGCACTCCCCCTTGGTCAATTGACTGCGATTGAAGATTTTTTTTAGGTTCATGAGCCAATGGCCGGAATTGTCGGCTGGCAGAAAACCAATCGAGGTCAGGGTGTCCTCAAGCTCATCATACATAAGGTTTACGGCAAACTGGGTGGCCGGTTTGATCGGGGGCGGATCGGGCGGATCGCCCCCGGCGGCCATCATAAGTTCATAGCCCATAATCAGAACGGCCTGGGCCAGGTTAAGGGAACTGGTGGCCCCGCTGGCCGTGGGGATCCTGACCACTTTTTGGCACAAACGCAGATCTTCGGTCGAAAGGCCCATCCTTTCGGCCCCAAAGACCAAGGCCGTGGGGCGGGGCTCAAGCAGAGATTGGCCAATGGCCCGGGGGCTTAGTAAAGGGCCCCGTCGGGAACCGGCCCGGGCCGTGGTGCCGATGACCAGTTCATAGGGATTTATGGCTTCCCTAAGGCTTGAGCAAATAGTCATTTCCGAGAGGATCTTGACGGCGTGGATGGTGGCCGTGGCCTCCATGAGTTCTTGGTTAAGGGTTCTGGGCTTAACCACGACCAGGCGTCCCAAACCGGTTTTGGCCATGGCCCGGGCCGTGGCCCCGATGTTTTCCGGTTTTTGGGG
>JAITJP010000277.1 GCA_031278835.1 Deltaproteobacteria bacterium | reverse complement strand
ATTGTAAAAGATTATTTAATCTAAATTAATAAAGACAGAGTCTAAATTAAATAATTCTCGTTAAAAAATTAAAACATTCTTAAAACAATAAGAATCAGTTAGAAGCCAATAAAAAATAAACTTTAGTATAAGATATTTTAAACAGTGTCTAGTTTTTAATCGTTTTTCGAAAAAAACCCAGACAATTTCAGGACTTATTTGGCTCAAATATAATTTGCCCCGGCCGCCTGGCCACCGGAAGGTCAAAGAAATTTTCTCAGCTCAGGGGTTTTAAAAAACGGCCATAACGACTAGACAACGGATTTAAATCACAACTAAAAAATTAATAAACATGCTAAAAGATTATTTAGTCTGAATTATTAAAGATAAAGTCTAAATCAAATAATTCTCACAACAAAATTAAAATTCTTAGAACAATAAGTATTAACAACAGCCCAATAAAAAATAAATTTTAGTATAAGATATTTTAAACAGTGTTTAGTTTTTAATGGTTTTTCGAAAACAAAACCCTAGTCAGGTCATGGATAAGTCAGCCCGAGCCAAGCAAAAAGGGCCCATTATTGGGTAGCTCTGGTTACGGCCAGACCTGCCCCGTAAACGGCCCTTAGGCGGTCCTGGAGCGCTTAAAACGCTTTAGCCCTATGGGAAGTGGTTTGGGCTAGTCAAAGCTGGCCACGGGCCTATGTGGCCGTTTATGGATTAGCCTGGAAAGGGGGCTGAGGGCCAGGATTTTGTTTTAAGGAATCGCTTGGCTTTGGTGATTTTAAGCCAAGAAAAATTTTTGTCCTTGGTTGGAAAATTCGACTTTTTTTTTTTAAAAAAAAAAAAATTGGGCCAGGCCAAATTTTTCTGTGGGATCAGTTGGTTTTTAATTTGGCTGGGGCCGTTTGGGCATATTGACGACAAATTTCAAAACCATAATTCAAAGCCCGGACAAAGATTTTGTCTATTTCGGGACAAAGCTAGCCGGCTATTTTGGGACAATTCAGGCTGGCAAAAATGGCCATTAAAAAAAAACGATTGGCAGGGGAATTTTATTTTGGAAAGAGGGCGGTGGGGGCGGTTGACTTGGTTTGGGCCAAGAAAAAAAATGGGAGCTTAAAACTCGTGGACCTCATGAAAAAGGTATGGGGGCCAAGTTTTTCAAAAAAAGGCCCTAGGCTACCAAAGAGCTTAGAGCCAAGGCCAGGTGAAAGAAAAGAAAAATGGCCTTTTTGGTAAAGGAGAAATTGGGAGATAATCAATACTTAATTAAGTATGGCTTATCAAATTTGCGAGAAAAACAAAGAGCCATTTGGCCTAAGTCTTGGTCTTGACTTTTAGCAAATGGCTCTAAAAAAATTGGGCTTAAGCGGGCCCGGAGCGGGGGGCTTGGCCGTGGGCTCGGGGTAAAATTACTAGGTGGTTTTTTTGGAAGCGGCCATCAGGCGATAGACCAGGGCCGAGCCGACCCAGGCCACGTCTTCAATACTAAGGGCCTCGGAAATGGATTTGTCAAAAAGCACTTGGCCTTCGGGCGAGAATTCCTCGTCGCCTTGGTGAATGATGGTGACTATGTCGATATTGGGCAGGACCCGAAAAATGGCCGCTTCATCGCCCATGCCTTCTTTCATTTGACCGCCCAAAAGGGGGGCCGTTTTGGTAAGTAAGCCGGGCTTAGTGCCAAAAGTGCCGATCAGGGGCAGTTCGGCCCGTTTTCGAAAAGCGGCCGTGTAAAATTCCCCGCCTTGGATCTGGCGGTAAGCCACGAATTCCCCGGTGGGCTTAAGCCCTTTGGCCCCCTGGAGGTAATGGAGGACCATGACCGCGTCGGTTAAGGCGAATTCTTCCTCCGGGCCTTGATTTGCCCAGCCCACGACATAGCTCAAGGTCGAAACCACCAGTTCCCTATTCATGAAGGAAAATTTTAGTAGGGAACCGTCCAGATTGGCTCCAGAGAGTTGGGCGACCTCGTTGGGGGGGCGTTCCAAGAGTTCTTTGGCCGCCAAGGCCAAGGCGTTTTTGTAATCATCGACCCGCACTGTATATCTCCTGACCGGATGGAAAATCCAAACCTAGCTGGTTTGGATTAGTAAAAAAAAGCCAATCTAAAGCCAGATCCTTGAAAAAAGGCCATGGGCATAAAAAAACGACAAAAAAAGCTCGATGGGCTGGTCCCATGAATTTTTGGCTAGGCCAACTTAGCCCTTGGCCAAAACCGTTAATTTTTGGGCGAGAAATCTTTTTTTCCCAGGCTTTTGACGGTTTGGCTAAATTGATAGTTAAAATAATACCACAATTGGGGTAAGTATCCAAACGCGGGCTAAATCTAAGTAATTCTCTCAGGCTCCCTGGACCGAGGGTTGATGGCCGGGGCTAAATAAAAATAGGCCAGGATCTGGGCAGGCTTGGGAGGGGCCGTAATCGGCCAAAAGGGCGCCTGGGCTGGCCGGGCCACCAGGTAACTTCTATGGGGGCAAATGGCCAGCCCCGCGGGTCAGCCCTAGGGATGAGTGGGGCCGGCCAGGGAGGGCTGAGGGCAAGTAAAGTAAGCAATATTTTTGGTGTTTATTGTGATATTTAGGGTTCCTTTGGGGGAAAAAGTGGCGGGAGTGATAATTTGTTTTAAGCGGTAACTATTGATATAATTTCTAGGCTACTCAATAGGGCTGGCTTTTTTCTGACTTAGTTCAGGGGGCCGGCGATTTTGTTTTAAGAACCATTTTTTTGAGAGGATTTTTGATGCCAAGAGAAAAGGAAATAATCGGGGCCAAGAAGCAAAGCCGGTTGGCTAAAGGCCTGAAATACGGGGCCCGGCTGGTTTTTTGGTCTCTGGCCTTGGTTTTGTTTTTGGGGTATGCTTCGGCCATCGAGGCCCAGGATGATAAGACTTTTCTCTGGCGGGTCTCTGATTCCTCAGGACCAAGATTGTATTTATTGGGCTCGGTCCATTTGGCCCAGGAAAATATGTATCCATTAAAGCCGGTTATCGAAGAGACTTTTAATAAATCCGACGCCCTTTTGGTCGAGGTTGACCTGGAAAAAGTTGATCTGAAGACCTTGAACCTAGATTTGTTTAAGGTGGCCACTTACCCGGGCAATGAAACCATTTGGGACCATTTGGATGCCCAGACGGCCGAACTTTTAAGGGATCGCCTCAAAGATCTGAAATTAAGCGATGTCATGTTTAATAAGCTGCGCCCTTGGCTGGTGGCCTTAACCCTCGGCTTACTTCAGCTAAACGTACTGGGCTACCAAGACCAATTGGGTCTTGACGTTCATTTCATAAAACAGGCCAGCGCCAAAGGTCTGGGGGTTTTTGAACTTGAATCGGCCAGTGAGCAATTTGACGCCTTGGTTTCCTTTAGCGAGTCCGAAGGCATGTTATTTTTAAAAAGCACCCTTTTGGAATTTGACGAAATAGGCACCGAGACGGCGGCCATTTTTAAATGCTGGAAAGAAGGCGACGCGGCCGGTTTTGAAGATTTGTTTTTTAAAACCCTGAGGGAAAATCCCGACCTGGCCCCGGTTTTTCGCCTCTTGATCGATGAAAGAAATAAGACCATGTTTACTCGCCTCAAGCCCTACATGGAGAAGTTTAAAGCCCCCTTTGTGGTTATCGGGGCCTCGCATCTGGTTGGTAAGACCGGCCTAATCGCCGCCTTTAAAGCCGCCGGCTATGAGGTCAATCAACTTTAGGGCGCTGAAAAAAGGCCCTGGCCATATGGTCAATTGACGGCGGCCGGGAAAAAACCAACCAAGAGAGACTTATCTAGTGTATAATATGTCAATCACCAAACGCGACAAAAAAGAAATATTCTCGCCGGCCGGGCTTCCTTTATCCCCTCGGGGGCCCAAGTCCGGCTTCGGAGCTGGGCATGGGCGCTTTTGGCTGGGCGCCTTGGTCTTGAGCTTGATGATCTTGGTTTTAAGCCCGGGCTTAGCCATGGCCGATAAGGCCTCCATGGAAAAGGCCTTAACCGGCTTATCCAAACGCTACCTTGGTTTGGAGTCGTTTTCGGCCAATTACAGCCGAACCACGACCACCCCGGCCATGGACAATATTTTTCGCTCCCAAGCCAGTCAGACGGCCACGGGAATTATTCAGTGGAAACAGCTCTCCAAGCTTAGGCTGGATCAAGAATTACCCAGCCCAGAAGCTTTGATGACCGACGGCCAGACGGTTTGGTGGTATATGCCAACCGACAAACAGGTCCGGGTTTACCGAGATATCGATCTGGCCGGGGAATTGGCCCCGCTTCTGACTTTCATGTCTGGCCTTAATACCCTTAAAGAAAAATTTAACATTAAGGAAGCCACCAAAGACGATGTCAGAAAAGGCCAAACCGGTTTGATTCTGGAAGACAAAGGCGGATCGGACCAGGCCGGTCAAATTATCATTTATTGCGACCAGAACTTTGTCCTGACCGGATTTAGGCTAAGTTCTTTGACCGGCGAAAAGACCGATTTTTTCTTGGAAAAACAGAAAATTAACCCCGGTTTTGAGGATGACTTATTCGTTTTCGTTATTCCAAAGGGGACCATGGTTATCGAGGAAACGGAAGGCTGATTTTTTTTCTTAAAACGGCCAGGCTTAAATATTCATATGAATTTTTAAGGACCTTAAAATCGCCAGTTTCCGCGATATAGGCGCCGTTACTGCCTTTGACTTATTTCAGAGGTTGGCTTGGGTAAATATTATGGCAGATTACGCCCCCCCTGTCGTTCCCGCTGACGTCCAGGCGACCATAGACCAGTTGGTCGCAAAACGTCAGGCGGTCATTTTGTCCCATTATTACTGTCGGCCTGAGATTCATGAGGTGGCCCATTTCGTGGGTGACTCCCTTGGTCTGTCCCAGGAAGCCGCCCGCAATCCGGCCAAGGTCATAATTTTTTGCGGGGTTCATTTCATGGCCGAAACGGCCAGTATCCTTTGCCCCGAAAAGACGGTTATTTTGGCCAACATTGAGGCCGGCTGCCCCATGGCCGACATGATTACTTACGAGGCCCTGGCCGCCAGAAAAAAAGAATTAAACGGGGTGCCCGTTCTCACCTACGTTAATTCCCCGGCCGCCGTCAAAGCCTTAAGCGACATTTGCTGCACCTCGGCCAATGTCGTGGCCGTTTTAAGATCCCTGCCCTCAAAGACCATTTTAATGACCCCGGATAAAAACTTGGCCATCCACGCCCAAAAGTTTACCCCGGAAAAGGAAATCTTGACCTGGCCAGGCTTTTGCCCCACCCATCACCGCCTAAACTTGGCCGAGATCATGGCCCTCAAAGAGGCCCATCCCGAGGCCGAGGTTCTGGCTCACCCGGAATGTCAGCCCAAGATCTTAAGAGAAGCTCACTTTATTGGTTCCACCAGCGGCATAATAAAAAGAGTGGCCGATAGTCCCAAAAAAGAATTTATCGTCTTAACCGAGGAAGGGGTCCTCCATCCCATCCGTAAAAACAATCCCGGCAAGATCTTTTACACGCCCAAGACGGCCATGATCTGCCCAAACATGAAGAAAAACTCCTTGGATGATATCATTTCAGCCCTGGAAAATATGGATCCAATCATAAAGGTGCCCGAGGAAATCAGGCTTCCGGCCCTTAGGGCCGTGGATCGCATGATGGCCGTGCCCAGGGATTAACTAAAAAATTAAAAAAAGCCGCTCCCCAAAAAAGGAGCGGCTTTTTTCATGTTTTTTACCCGCCGAAAAATGGGCCTAGTTTTCGGCTAAGTTGAAATTGTGTTTTTTAAGCAGCCGGTGGACGGTCATGTGGGAAATGGAGTCGATTAATTGAAGCTCGGTGGCCTTTTGAGCCAAAAGCCGGACCGACCAGCGTTCCCGGCCGCCGGGGGCTTGGCTATTGGCCAGGGCGATAAGTTTTTCTTCAAAGGGCGGGTTAATCTTGGTCCGGTTTAAGATTTGATTTTCGGGCGGGGTATGGTTTACGGCGTGGCTGGGGCCGCCTTGGTGGTAGTGTTTTTTCAGGTCGGCCAGGGTTTTGAGGCTAAGACCCAGGGTCTCGGATACGTGTTTGTCGGTTAAGCCCGGACCGTTTTTGGCGCAATCCAGCCAAATCAGGGCCATGGCCAAAAGGACCTTTCTGGAGCGGGGCCGACCTTGGCTCACGATTTGGTTTAGTTCATTTAGGTGCTCGGGAGTCAACCTGACGATGTCTATGACGCGCATGGCAAAGTCTCTTTCAAAAATCCGGATTCCAGGTCTAAAAAAACCTGGGGCTGTAAAGTCGTTTAAGGGCAGTTTTTTTGGGAAAGTCCCCTTAAAAGCCTGAGTCAAATAAATATCTTTAGTTTTATTTATAGATGTTTTTTTAAGTTTATTTTAAAAAAACTATAAAAAGATATTTACAAAAATTTTTTATATTTTATATGAAAATTTTAGATGGCTTTGGGCTTTATGTAAAACCATTTTAATTATGAGTCTCCATAGCCAAGCCTACTAGCTATGCCGCTTAGCTTATCAAAAATAATATTTGTTGTCAAGAAACTTATCTTCGTTATCTTACAGTCCAGTAAAAAAATTCCTAGAGCCCTGGGAAGTTATTCACTAAAGACTTAATCCTCGAATTATACGAAATAATTTTAGACAAGAACTTTTTCTGTTTTTAGATAGATAACTTGTTTCTCTAAATTTATAAAAATTTTGTTTCTTTAAGGTAGATAATTAGAGGAAAATAGATAGTAAGATTGAGCTGCTAGGAAGTTTTCGGGCAAGTTTTGGCGGGAGTTTTTTTTGGGGCTGGCCGGGCCGGCCCGGGGCCGGGAAAGCCCGGTCGGTCAAGCCAGACGGGGACCCTGGAAACAAAAGCCAAAAAAATCACCCGGGATCTTCCGGCCTTGGCCGAGAAAAAGCCGGGTGATTTTTTTTTGGCTTAGTTAATCGATTAACAGGTTATTGGCGGTCATGGCCTCGGGGATGGGCAGACCCATGAGTTTTAGGATGGTTGGGGCCAAGTCAGAGAGCTTGCCGTTTTTGCCGGAGAGCTTGGAGACGGGCTCTTTGGCCACGTAAATACACTCGACCGGAAAAAGCGTGTGACTGGTTTTGACCAGGCCGGTTTGGATATCGATCATCTCCTCGGCGTTACCGTGATCGGCCGAGATCAGCACTTGGTAACCCTTGTCAACCATGGCCGGGACGATTTGGCCTAAACACTCGTCGACCACCTCCACGGCCTTGGTGGCCGCTTCCATGACTCCGGTGTGTCCGACCATGTCACAATTGGCGTAGTTTATGACGATTAGGGGGTAGTTTTGCGGCAAGTATTGATCCAGAAAAAGTTTGGTCAGGATATAGGCTTCCATCTCGGGGTGACTGGCAAAGGTGGCCGGGTCAAAGCGGCCCTTGACCTCGATTTGATCTTCATGGGGAAAGGGCTTGGTCGATTTGCCGTTAAAAAAACTGGTGACGTGGCGAAATTTTTGGGTCTCGGCTAACCGGAGCTGCCTTAGCCCGGCCGAGGAAACGATTTCGCCAAGTAAATGGGGCATGCCTTCGTCGCCGCCCATGGGTCCCAGTAGGTAGGACTGAAACTCATCATAGTAGCGGGTTAAGCCCAGGTAAGTAAGCTTGGGCCGGGCCGCCCTTTGGCCCGGGTAATTGTCATCAACAAAGGCTTGGGTCAGTTCAATGGCTCGGTCCTGACGGAAGTTGGTGTGAATCACGCAATCGCCGTCTTTCATGCCCTGGTAACCCTCCCTGACCAAGGGCGGGATATACTCGTCAACCATGTCAAAGCCGTCCGGGGTTTTTTCCGTCTCCCAGCAGCGCTCCACGGTCTGGGCGGGATCCCCGGAAAAAGGCGCTCCCTTGGCCTGGACCAGGGCCTGGTAGGATAGATCGATCAGCCGCCAGTCGCGGCTACGATCCATGGCGTAGTAGCGGCCCATCATGGTGCCAATCTCGGCCCGGCCCACTTCTTTCATGACCAAAAGGAGTTTGGCCAAAAACTGCGGACTGGACCGGGGCGGGGTATCCCGGCCGTCCAAAAACGGGTGGATGACCAGGGCGCCTTCGGGGTATTCCCGGCGGGCTTGGCGCATGATCTTAAACAAATGCTCTTGGTGGGCGTGGACGCCTTCGTCCTGGAGCAGGCCCAACAGGTGAAGAGTGGACTTATTTTGGATCCAGTTATCCATGAGAACTCGCCAATTGGGGATCTGGAAAAAACTTCCGTCCCTAAGCCCGTCGTCAATGCGTTTAAGTTCCTGGATAACGATTCGGCCGGCCCCCATGTTTAGATGGCCGACCTCGCTTGAGCCTTGATAACCGTCGGGCAAACCCACCGGTTCTCCGGCCGCTTCCAACAGGACCCAATTGTCCTTGTTGGCCAACAATGATGAAATAAAGGGCCTCTTGGCCGCCAAAACGGCGTTACCTTTAATCTCCTCTCGGTGACCCCAACCATCTCGGATAATAAGACACGCGGGCCTGGTCATAAAAATACCTTCCTTTCACTTTTAATCATAACATAATTACGTTTAAGGCAAGGAGCCGTTTTTCAACCCTCGTTGTCACAACCAACCAGGGAAAAGTCAGTTCTTTAACGTATTAAGTTTTTTGAAAGTTTCGATTGTCTAAAAATTACCTAACCAAAATGTGCCGAAATTGCCACCAAACCCTGACTTAGGGTTCTTTCTTGAATTGTAACGCGCCTAACCCCCCACGGCCAGAAAAAAATTTCATTGGCCCCCCGGGTGAGCCAAGGCGCCCAGAAAAAAAATACCGCCGCTCCCCGGGTGAGCCAAGGCGGCCAGAAAACATTTTACCAAAACTCGACTCTCAGCCCCCCGGTCAATTGCCCCGTAAAGGCCCCAAATCGACCCGTGACGGCCTTTCTCGACCAAATCCAATAAAACTATCCAGCCCTGATCGCCCAAGCCTCCTAGACCCCCTAGCGGCCCTTTAAAGACCATGGCCCAAAAAGGCCTTTTCGGGAAAAGGCCTTTTGGAAAAGCGGCCGGGCCTAAGGGAAGGGTTGATTGGTTTTTGGCTTTGGGCCTGGTGGGCTGGGGCTTTTGGGCCAGGCCGGCCCTGGAGAAAATAAAACAAAAGGGCCAAAGGAGCAGGGTGACCAAGGCGGGGCTAAGCCATTTAAAAGGCCTTGGGCTTTTAAATAGCTTCTTGGGGTCAGGAAAAAAAACGCGGCTAGGTGGTGGGTTTTCTAAGAACGGCCACGGCGCGGGTGGAAACGAGTTCCATTAGGGGATCGCTGTGGGTGACGGCGATTAGGCCAATGCCCCTAAATTCCACCTCGGCCAAAAGGAAAGACCAAATTTGGGTTTGGGTGATGAGATCGAGCATGGTGGTAATTTCGTCGGCAATCAAAAAACGGGTTTTTTGACCCAGGGCCCGGGCGATGCAAAATCTTTGAATCTCGCCGCCAGAGAGTTCTCCAGGAAAGCGGTTAAACCAAGCCGGTTCTATACCCAAGCCTTCGATTATTCTGTCGTCTATGTGGTCGCCTTCCTGGAGGGTTTGTTTGATGCGCAGTCTGGGATTAACGGAGTTTTCCGGATGCTGCCAAATCATCTGAATGGGGCAATAGCCGTTGTGATTGGCCAGGGGCTCACCATCGAGTAAGATTTGCCCTGACTGGGGTTTGAGGTAGCCGGCCAGGATTCGGCACAAGGTGGTTTTGCCGCCACCGCTGGGAGCGGTAATTCCCAGTCTTTCATGGCTGTCAATTGACAAGCTAAAATCGTTTAGGATTACTTTATTTTTGGAATAAGCGAAGTTTAAATTCTTGGCTTCAAGTTTCATAAGTCACCAAAGGGCCTAGCCCTGATGGGAAAAGGGCCAAAGCGAAATCGCCATAAAAAAACCATTTTTCGTTTTTTTGGTAGGCTAGTTTGTTTTTTGTGTTTTTACTTGACCAGGCTCTGGCCTCCTGGCTTTGATTTTTTCGTTTTTTTTTAAGTGGCGGCGTGGCAGCGGACCAGGCCCCCTCGCAGCTCTCGGGAGGGAATGAAGCCATGGCAAGCCTCGGAAACGGTTTGGCAGCGCTCGGCAAAAGGGCAGCCCTTGAGATCGTCTCCGGCGTAGGGCTGGGTGCCGGGATAGGATTTAAAACCATTTTGGGGCAGGGCCTGCCAAAGGGCTTTGGTATAGGGATGTCTTAAGGTCTCGGCCGACTGGAAGTCTTTGACCGGGGCCACCTCCACGGTGGTGCCGGCGTAAAAAACGGCGATTTTGTCGGCCACTTCCAGGGCCAATTCCAAATCATGGGTGATTAGGAGCACCCCGTTACCCTGGTCGGCGAAATTACGAAAATGAAGCATGGCTTTTTTGGCGGCCGAGAGGTGCAAGCCCGGGGTTGGTTCATCGGCGATGATTAGTTTGGGGGTCTCCATCATGGCCGCCGACAAAAGGACCCTTCGAGCCATGCCTCCGGAGAGCTCAAAGGGGTAGAGCAGGGCCGTTTCCTTTTTTAGTCCGTAGTAGTCAAAGAGTTTTTCTTGGGCCGCGATTGATGGGGCATCGTTTTTGTCGTTTCTAACTTGTGGCCCGACTTTTTTTAAGGGATCGAGATAGGTCACGCTTTGGGGCACCAGGACTATTTGCTTGCCCCGCAATTGGCCTATTTTTTCCCGGTCCAAAAGCTCGCCCATAAATTTTATGGTGCCCGAGGCCCCGCAATTTGAGGGCAAGATGCCCAAAAGGGTGTGGGCCAATAAACTCTTGCCGCTGCCGCTTGAGCCCACCACGGCCACAAGTTCCGAGTGGCCAACGGAAACGTCCAGTCCATTTATGACCACCAGGTCGGTTTTTCTAAGCCCCTTTTCGTAACGGCTAAAACGAATGATGAGGTTTTCGACCGTTAAAATGGCCCCGTTTTCTTCAAACATTAATCACCAGCCCTTTTTAAGACATTTTCCGCGAAGATTATTTGGCCCCTTGTTGATCCCGTTTTTCGCAAAGATTAATTGGCCCCCGGTTGATCCCGTTTTTCGCGAACATTAATTGGCCCCCGGTTGAACCCGGTTTTCGCGAACATTAATTGGCCCC
>JAITJP010000395.1 GCA_031278835.1 Deltaproteobacteria bacterium | reverse complement strand
TACCCAGGATCTTCTGCCCAATTCCGATCCGGCCACGGTTTACCAGGAAATCTCCAAATTAATAAAAACCCTTGGCCGCGACCATGGCTACATCTTCGCTTCCATCCATAACGTTCAGGGCGATACCCCTTTGGACAATCTCCTGGCCGCCATCAAGGCTTTTCAAGATCTTAGGGACCAGAACTGGTAAGGCCTTTTTTTGTCAATTGCCCGCCAATTGGCCGGCAATTAAAAAATCACAATTTAAAGGCTCATTTGAGTTTTAAAAAACCCTTTTTAAAAAAATGACCACCCGCAGCGCCTTTCCAGTTCCCTATCCTGGAAAGGCTAACTTTTGGCCGAAACTTGACTCCGTTTTTTTTAAAATAAAAAAACAAAATCTTTTTTGGCCTAACCTGCCCAGCCCCCAATCTGGCCGCCCTGGCCTTTAAAAAACACCAATAAAAACCGCTCCTAATTAAGCCCCAGAAAAATTATCACCCAGGGCCTGGAATTGGCCAGGCCAGGATATTGGTTAAAGAGGCTCTTGCCTGCCGACGGGGAATTTTTACTCAAAAAGGTTTTTTTTAAAAAATTAAATTGATTATTTGCAACCTTATGGGACCACCGCGTGAAATAGGCGTCGCCACTGGACAAAATAGCGCCCATGTTAGATAATAGCCTAGATATTGGTTTTTTGACCCCAACAAGTCATGGTTTAGCAAATAGTCGCCAAGATCGTTTTTTTCGTCATAGTGGGCTGGTTTAGGCCTGGCCGTAACGACAAACGATTAGTTTGTTTGGCAATTGACAATTTCTTGGTTGATTAAGGCTTAAGCTGGGCGGGCTGGTTTTTGGCCATGATTGGTCAAGTTTTTTCGCGGGGCGGTTTTTTTGGAGCCGGTTTTTTTGGAGCGGTTTTTTTCGTCAGGGTAAATTTTCGCTAGGATTGTGATTTTTTAAGCGAAATTTTTTTAAGGTGGACGAAAAATTTTTTTTAAAAAAAATTTTTTATCAGGGATTTTTTGAGTGAAATTACACGGGAGGCGAAATGATCTATACCTTGACCCTTAACCCGGCCTTGGATTATTTGGTGAATTTGGAGAGTTTGATTCCTGGGAGCACCAATAGAAGCATTGGGGAGACCATTATTTGGGGCGGAAAGGGTATCAACGTTTCCAGGGTCTTATTTAATCTGGGTTTTGACAGCGTCACCTTGGGCTTTATTGCCGGTTTTACCGGAGAGGCTTTAAAAAAAGGGCTTTTGGCCCTGGGCCTTAGGACTGATTTTATTGAACTTGAGCGGGGTTTAACCAGGATAAACGTCAAGGTCAAGGCCAAGGAAGAAACGGAAATAAACGGCTCCGGGCCCCTGGTCAGCCTCGAAGCCATTGAGACCTTAATGAACAAAGTGGCTAAGCTCAATAAAGGCGACACCTTGATCATGGCCGGAAATATTCCACCTAATGTGGGCCAGGATATCTACGAAAGGCTTTTGGTCTCCCAGGCCGGTCACGGGGTCAGGGTGGTAATCGATACCTCTGGCCCGGCTTTAAAAAGGGTGCTTAAGCACCAACCGACCTTGGTTAAGCCCAATATAAACGAGCTAAATGAAATTTGTGATAAAAAAGCCCTTTCCGATGACCAGATTATCGAAAACGCTAAAAGGCTCCAAGAAATGGGGGCCCAAAACGTTTTGGTCTCCATGGCCGGGGCCGGAGCCCTTTTGGTCCAAAGTAACGGCCAAAGCCATCGGGTCAAATCAGCCCAGGGCCAGGTAAAAAACTCAGCCGGGGCCGGCGATTCCTTGGTGGCCGGATTTTTGGCCGGCCTGATGTGGGATTTGCCGCCCGAGGGGGCCTTGGCCTTGGGAGCGGCCGCTGGCAGCGCCACGGCCTTTTCGGAGGGCCTGGCCTCCCGGGAGGCCATTGAAGCCATCTACAAAGAAACTTACGGCCTAAGTTTGCCCATAGAACTCTCCAAGCCCCTAAACATTCTTTAAGCCTGGGGGTTGGGCTTAACTTTTTTTGTGGGCTGGCTGGTTTGAGCTTTTGGAATTTTTTGTAAATCGATTGGAGTCTAATTTTTTATTTTTTTTTCATTGGTGGCCCTTTAGGCCATTTGAATTTTTGGCTGGTTTTTATTTGGCCAGAATTGGAGGTGAGTTTTTTTTACCATGGCTGGAGGGCCTTTGAGCTTTTGAAGTTTTAGGCCTGGCCAGGTCGCGGCCGAGCTGGTTTTTTTCTAGAGCTTGGCTGTATCCTAAAAAGCGGTAATTATATGTAGGGGAGGAGTTAAGGGCCTAAAAAGTTAGTTAAAAAGAGAAATTATGGATCAGATATTTTAGCCATAGGACTTTTATTTTATTAGCTAAAATGGCGATTTATAAGTTTAGCGTTTTTTTAACTAATTTTTAGGTAGAAATATTAACCCCACAAGATAAATGATTTTAGATATTTCTTGTGATTGTTTCTTTTTTGTTGTTTTATTATGCGGACCATTGTGTCTTTTTAAATTTTTAAGGCTTTAGGAAGGACAAACATGAAAATAGCGGATTTATTAATCCCCAGCAAGATCTTAATCAAAGCCAGCCCCAAGGATCAAAATGAAGCCATGGATCTCTTGGCTCAGCTCCAAGAGACCTCGGGGGCCCTTAGTGATCTGGAGCTTTACAAAAAAGCCCTTTGGGAAAGGGAAGCCAAGGGCACTACCAGCGTGGGTCTGGGCTTGGCCATACCCCACGCCAAAAGTGAGGCGGTCAAGACGGTCAGCTTGGTCGCGGCCACTTTGGTTAATGGAGTTGATTGCAAATCCAGGGACGGCAGTTTGGCTGACTTGTGGTTTATGATCGCCGCCCCGATGGGCTCAGAGGCCCATATGGACGCCATGTCGGCCCTGATGGGCCTTTTGATGGATCAAGAACTGGCCGCCAAGCTAAGGTCGGCCGAAAGTCCCCAGGCTTTTATTGATTTTATAATCGAGGGCGAAAAAGCCAAAGCCATTAGGGACCAAGAAGAAGAACAAGAAGCGGCCAGAAGACTGGCCGCCAAAAAGGCCAAAGAAGCCGAGGCCGCCCAACAAGTCGCTTTGGAAAAGGCCTCCGCCAGCGGCTCTGAAAAAAGCCCCTCCGAGGAAAAGGCCTTTGAGGGATATAGGATTTTGGCCGTCACGGCCTGCCCGACCGGAATCGCCCATACCTACATGGCTTCGGCCGCCCTTAAAAACGCCGGGGCCAAATTAAAGGTTCCCATAAAAGTCGAAACCAACGGTTCCTCGGGCATAGAGCATCCCTTAACCACCGAGGACATCAAAGAAGCCGAGGCCATCATCGTCGCCGCTGACAAGAAAGTCGAGACGGCCAGGTTTAACGGGAAAAAGGTTCTTTTTACCAAAGTGGCCGACGGCATTCATAAACCCGAAGAGCTCATAAATACGGCCCTTTCGGGCCAGGTGCCCATCCATAACGAAGAAAAAAGCTCCGGGGCGGCCGCCGGGGCAGCCGGTGAGGCCCAGGATTCCTTTGGTAGGACCTTGTATAAAGCCCTGATGAACGGGGTCAGCCACATGCTGCCCTTTGTCATCGGCGGCGGCATCCTCATCGCCTTGGCTTTTTTGTTTGACGATTACTCGATTAACCCTTCATCATTTGGCTCCAATAAACCCTTTCCCAGGATCCTAAACACCATAGGCGGCACGGCTTTTAGCATGATGTTGCCAATTTTGGCCGGTTTTATCGCCATGGGCTTGGCCGATCGGCCTGGCTTGGCTCCGGGCATGGTTGGGGGCATCTTGGCCAAGGACGGCCTCTCCTTTACCAGCCTAATCTCCGGTTCGGCCCCGGTTTCCGGTGGTTTCTTGGCCGCTTTGTTGGCCGGATTCATCGCCGGTTACGCGGTTTTGGCCATCAAAAAACTGACCGATCCTCTGCCAAAAAGCCTTTCTGGCATAAAACCCGTTTTTATCTATCCCCTGTTCGGCACCCTGGTGGTGGGTTTAATCATGCTCTCGATTAACCCGATCATGGGCCTTTTAAATTCCGCTCTGACCACTGGCCTAAACTCCATGGGCTCTTCTTCAAAGATCCTGCTTGGTTGCATCTTGGCCGGCATGATGAGTATCGACATGGGCGGACCTTTCAATAAAGCCGCTTACGTCTTTGGCACGGCCTCGATTGCCAGTGGCAATACCGACATCATGGCCGCGGTCATGATTGGCGGCATGACCCCGCCCATTTCCATCGCCCTGGCCACGACTTTTTTCAAAAACAAATTTAACGATGTTGAAAGGCGCTCCGGTCCGGTCAACTACATCATGGGTCTGTGTTTCATTACCGAAGGGGCCATCCCCTACGCCGCGGCCGACCCCCTAAGGGTCATTCCTTCTTGCATCGCTGGATCGGCCCTGGCCGGAGGACTCTCGATGGCCGCCGGCTGTACCCTCATGGCCCCCCATGGCGGGATTTTCGTCTTTCCGGTGGTCGGAAAACCCCTCATGTATTTACTGGCCCTGATTCTCGGCTCGGTTTTGGGCATGATTCTTTTGGCCGTTTTGAAGAAAAATTTAGCGGCCGAATCCCTTGCCGCCAATCAAAGCGCCTAAATTTTCACCTAAGCAGTGGCCCAGGGGCGGCCCAATTAGGCCGCCCCTGGGCCAACAATTTCACAAGGGAGGTTTATTTTGCTTACTTACACCACCACCGTGGCCAACGAAACAGGCGTCCACCTCCGGCCGGCCGGGGAAGTGGCCGACGCCCTATTGCCCCTGGATTGTAAGGTAACCGTCATGAAAAACGGGCGGGCCTATGACGCCAAAAGTATCATGATGTTAACCTCGGCCAATCTCAAATACGGTCAAGAAGTCGAGCTTATTTGCGACGGGCCGGAAGAAGAAAAGGCCATGGTCTTAATTAAAAACTTGATTGAATCACAGGAATCCTAAGGCCTGGCTGGGCCCTAGGGCTTATTCAATATCGAGGCCGGTGACCTAAAGCCAGGTTTTTAGGCGCCGAGGTCCAGCCCAAGATGAAGTTTTTTTAAACTTGACCTTGGGCTGGGTTTTTACTTTTTTTTGGCTTGGCTAATTTTTGTCAAGGGATCTGGAGAGGTGTTTATGCGATTTAAAGGCGTGGCCGGTTCTCCTGGCCTGGGTATTGGATACGCGGCTTTGTATGAGGAGCCCAATCTTGATTGGCAACACGTGGTCTACTCTGGTATCGAGGGCGAAAAAGCCAGGTTAAATGAAGCCATCGTCACTTTCAAAGCCGACGTGACCGAAATGGCCAATCGGGCCCTGGAAAAACATGGCAAAGAACACAGCGATATTTTGAAAAGGCAAATCAGTCTGGTTAGGGATCCCTTTTTTCTGCAGCAAATAAACGATTTAATCGACGGCGGCAAGGTGGCCGAAGGGGCGGTTAACGAGGCCGCCGAGACCTGCGTTGAGATCTATCGCTCCACCGGCGATGAGCGGATCATGCAGAGAATTACCGACATCATGGACGCCCGGACCAGGCTTTTAACCTTACTTCTTAAGGTCGAAACCCTTGATCCTTCGACCTTGCCGCCGGAAACGGTCTTGATCGGAAAGGACCTGCCCGCTTCGATCATCGCCGCTTTGAATTTAGCCAACCTGGCCGCCTTGGTACCCGAGTCTGGGGGCTTTACCAGTCACGGGGCCATCATGGCCCGATCCTTTGGCATCCCGCTGGTGACCGGCCTTCAGGGGGTCTTTGACTCGGTAAAAAACGGCGACCAGGTCATCGTGGACGGAAACCAAGGCGAGGTAATTACCTCGCCAGACCATGAGACCCTTTCCAGCTATGTGGCTAAACGTCAAAGCTACCTTGAAGATCAAAAAAGCCTTAATGAGTTCCTTAACCTAAAAACCCTTGACGCCGACGGGCAGGCCCATTTGCTTTTCGCCAATATTGGCGGAATAAACGAGGCCAAAATAGCCAAGGCCAACGGGGCCGAAGGGGTGGGACTTTTTCGGACCGAGTTTTTGTTTTTGGATCGGACCACCCTACCTAGCGAAGAAGAACAATTTCGCATTTACTCGGAAGTGGCCAATATCTTCGCCCCAAACCAGGTCATCATCAGAACCCTGGACGTGGGCGGCGACAAAAACGTTCCGGCCTTAAAATTACCCAAAGAAGAAAATCCCTTTTTGGGTTACCGGGCCATCCGCTTTTGCCTAAACGAGCCCGAGGTTTTCATGACCCAGCTCAGGGCCATTTTGCGGGCCGGGGCCAAGGAAAAAAATTTACTGATCATGCTGCCCTTGGTGACCTCGCTCGACGAGGTCAGCTCGGCTAAAAAAATACTGGAGACCTGTAAGGGCGAACTCCAGGCCAAGGGCCAGGAGTATGACCAGGCCATAAAAGTGGGCATCATGGTCGAGACCCCGGCGGCCGTTTCCATGGCCGAGGAATTGACCCAGGTCACCGACTTTTTCAGTATCGGCACTAACGATTTGGCCCAATATACCTTGGCCGCGGACCGGGGCAACGCCAAGTTGGGCCAACTGTGCTCTCCTTTTCACCCGGCCGTTTTAAAAAGCCTAAAACGAGTCATCGAGGCCGGAAAAAAGGCCAATAAACTAGTCGGCCTGTGCGGGGAAGCCGGGGCCGATCCCTTGATGATCCCAATACTGCTGGGCCTGGGCTTGGACGAGTTTAGCGTCTCGCCCAGTTCCGTTCTAAGGGTCCGCCGGGAGATTTCCCATTGGAGCTTGGAGCGGGCCAAGAACTTGACCAATGAGGTTTTAAGCCTGACCACGACCCAGGCCATTAAGGACCACCTCCAAAAAGCCCTAAAAACGGCCCCCTAAGGTTTTAAGCCAGACCCAGGCCATTAGAGACCATTTCCAAAAAGCCCTAAAAACGGCCCCCTGAGGCCCCCAGAAACCCTGGGCGGCCCTGGGTCCCTAGGGTGGTAGCCATAAACGTAAAATCGGCCGTCAGGGCCCCGTTTGGGGGCTTTAACGGCCGATTTGATTTTGAAGTCAGTCGGGGATGTTTTTGGTTCCGGGCTTACTTAGCCGGAAAAATTTTTTGGCCCAAGCTTAGCTGGCCTGATCGCTAACATTAACCTCGCTATCGGGTAGCTGCTCGGTATTGATGGTTGGCTGAGAATCATCGCCCTGGGAATCAACGGCCGGGGGCCCGTAGCCCTCACTGGAGTCATAGTCAAAATTCCCGGCCTGGGCATCCAAATCCGAACTGACGTTACTGGCCTCAACGATGTCAACTTCGGCTATGGAGTTGGGAAGTCTTAAGGTATAGGAGCCCAAGAACTTGGCGAAAACCGGCCTTAACTTTTCATCGTTAGCCCGGTAAAGATTGTACTCATCGGAACTAACCGAGTGAGGAACCTTTATGGCGGCCAGTTTTTTCAAAAGGGCCTCTTCTTCGGTATGCTGGCCCCTAAGGACGTAAACCATGGTTAACCGCTTAACCACCACGCTTAAGCGATCATAATTTAAGACCCCGACCGATTCGGCGGCCGCGGGGGGATTTTCTTGACCGTAGATGTTTAAGAATCCGTCAATGTCCGCTTGGGTAATGGGGGCGCCAAGGACGTCCTGAGCCAAGCCGGGAGAGGCCGCCAAGGCAAGCATGAAAGCGCTAAGCCAAACCAACCAGACGAAATATTTTTTAAACATAATAGAACCTCTTTGCTAGTTAATAAAAGTTTGTTACAAAAAAAGTAACAAAAGATTACATTAATTGCTTCATAAAATAATAACTTTCGTGGTATGACCACTATCGCTTTA
>JAITJP010000107.1 GCA_031278835.1 Deltaproteobacteria bacterium | reverse complement strand
AATATCCAAAAGAATTAATTTTAAGGGATTTTCGTCAATAGCTCAGGCCCCAGCTCTAGGGGCCCAGGACTAAAGCTGGGCCGCTCAGGCTGGGCCCTTGAGAGAGGGCGAAGACCGGGCCATTTGGTTACGAAGACGCGTTACCCAATTGGCCGCGATTGGGGCTTTGGCCCATTAACCAAAAATAATATCCCAAACACGACGGTGGGGGCCCCGAGAACCAAATTGGTTTGAGGCTAGCCCTCCCTTTCCCCTAATGGCTTAGGGGTTTAGTTAGGTAACGTATATGCTTGATCCCAAGAAACTGTCCATCGAGCCCCCGCCTCACCCGGGACAGGTGCTAAAAAAAGACTACATAGAGCCCCTGGGTATTTCGGTCACCGACTTATCGGCCAAACTGGGCGTATCCAGAAACACCTTATCCAGTATCATCAATCGTCGATCGGGCGTGAGCGCCGACATGGCCCTCAGCGTTGCCCGGGCCCGAAAAACCCAACCAGAATTCTGGCTTAAGCTGGAATACTCCTTTCAACTATACGAGGCCCAGCAATACGATTCCGGCTGGCGCGAGGTCGAACCCATCCGCTTCAATAAATCCCTGAGCCTGGGCGAAAACCCTTACAAGCGGGGGGTTAAAGCCAAAAGGCTGCCTAGAGTTAAGTCATAGCCCCAATAAAAAAAAGGCCCCTGATGGGGCCTTTTTTTTTATTGGGGCTATTTAGCCACCGGGAGATCGGCGGTAAAGGTGGTGATGACATTGGGGGTGGAGCGCACCGAGATGTGGCCTTGGCCGCGCATGATGATGGCCCAGACCATGGCCAGACCCAGGCCGTGACCTTTGTCTTTGGTGGTAAAAAAAGGCTCAAAAATTCTTTTGATGTTTTCCTCACTGATGCCAGCGCCATTGTCTTGAATCGACAGGGAAACGAAATTGGGGTTATGGTTTTGGTAAGTGGTTTCCACGATAATGTAGGGGCTGCCGGTGGACTCGGAAGCCTCGATGGCGTTTTGAATCAGGTTAAAGATGACTTGGCTTAGTTGGCCGTAGTCAAAGAAGACCTTAGGGACGTCATTTAGGTGGATCTCGATATTGACTTCCTGGCCCTTCCAGCTGGAAAAGATCTGGAGCTGATCTTCGATGATGGCGTTTAGGTCCAGGGGTTGGGGGTTTCCGGCCGTGGGCTTGGCAAAGGACAAAAAGTCCTCGACAAGTTCCTCCAGGCGATCCATCTCCCGACCAATGATGTTCATGAGCCGGCTTTGGTCATCGGGCTTTAGGGCATGGTTTAAGATCATGTCCCAGGAGCCGCTCATGGAAGCCAGGGGCGTCCTAATCTCATGAGCCAAGCCAGCGGCCAGCTGGCCCACGGCCGCCATATGTTCGCTTCTTTTTATTTCACTTTCCATTAAATTCATGGCCGTAAGATCCTTAATGACCATGAGGTGACCCCAATCTTGGTTTTTAGCGTCCTTTAGGGTTAAAAAACTGAGTTCGATATCGAGCTCCGCCCCGTCGCTTGGCCGCAGGTGCTTTAGTTTAAGGCCTTTGAAGCGGCGGCTCGATTCCGGGCGATCCTCTTCGAAGGGCGGGCCCTCGGAGGCGTCCAGTTCCGGAAAAAGCCAGCTCCAGTGGGTGCCAAAGATCAAGCTCGGGGAGACCTTTAAAAGTTCCCGTCCGGCCGGGTTAATCGAGAGCACCTGGCCCTGGTTGTCGGTGGTGATTAAGCCGGAATCGATACTGCGGATAATATTGTCGTTTAGTTCGGACAGGCGATCCAGGGAAGCTTGGCTGGAAACCAAGGCCTGGCTTGAGAGATCAAGTTGAGTGGATAAGTGACCGCTCAAAACGGCCACCAAATAAGTGGCCCCGGTATTAACCAAGATGTTTAAGGCCAGTTCCACCGAGCTCATGTAAACGCCCAAGGGGGCCAGGCCGGGCAGGAGCCCGTAGTAATGGAGATCCATGATGGCCGCCCAGGCCGTGGCCGAGAGGGTGGCGGCGATGAAGGAGATTCTCAAACCGCCAAGAAAGGCGCTGTTTATGACCACGACCAGGAAAATGAAATTTAGGGTACTGTCAAAGCCGCCCGTCAAAACTATGATGATTCCAGCCACCAAAGTGTCGCAAAACATCTGAATAACAATCTGAGAGCCGGTTTTAAAGAGTTTTGGCAGAACGTAGTAATGAAAGAAAGCTAAAAGGTAGGAAAGAATCAAGACACCGGCAATGGTGGGCGGCCAAAAGTTAAAAAGCACGGCCCCTCGGCCGTTTATGTACAAAAGGGTAATGGTTAAAGACAAAAAAGTGCTAATCAAAAGGCGCAGTATAAACAACCATCTCTGACGACTGTGTTCTATGGTCAAGGGTAACCACATTTGACTAGACATGGGCGTCCTTATGAAGTTTTTTTTCTGGGCCGGGCGGCCTGGGCCGGGCTGGCCCTGGGCCTCAATAAACTAAACGGCCCGGCCCGGGCGATCCGGGGCGGGCCGTTTTGTTTTGGGCCTTTCGGGGGGCGGGTTTTGGCCGTTCAATTTTTCTTACTGAACGGCGGCGCCCATGCCGAAGATGGGCAGATACATGGCGATGATTAGGGTACCGACGGTGGTGCCCAAAAAGACAATCATCATGGGCTCGATCATGGTCATGACCGTTTCGACGGCGGCGTCCACCTCATCGTCAAAGAAGTCGGCGATCTTGAGTAACATGACGTCCAAGGCACCGGCTTCCTCACCGACGGCGATCATGGAAGTGACCATGTTGGGGAAAACGGCCGATTCCAAGAGGGGATCGACCAGGGGACGGCCTTCGGCGATGGCCGCCCGGCAATCCAAGAGGGCCTCCTCGACCACGCGGTTTCCGGCCGTGCCGGCCACGATGTCAAGGCTGGTGATGATGGGCACGCCGGCTTGGAGCATGGTGGCCAGGGTTCGGGTGAACTTGGAGACGGCCACTTTTCTAATAAGATCGCCAAAAACAGGCATTTTTAGAGAGTAACTGTCAAATAAGTATTCACCGATGGGGGTCTTAAAAAACCTTTTTAAGGCAAAAGCGAAGGCTATTATGGCCGGAAAGATAATATACCATCTGGACATGAGGATGTTTGAGGCGTCGATGACCTTTTGAGTGAGCCAAGGCAGCTCTTTGTCAAAACTGCTAAACATCTCCTCAAAGGTGGGGATAACGAAGATCATGATGACCAACATAACCACCACGCCCACGAAAAGAACGATCAGGGGGTAAGCCAGGGCCGACTTAACCTTTCTTTTGAGCTTTTCGGCCTTTTCAATGTATTCGGCCAAGCGCTTCAAGATGGTGTCCAAGATACCGGCCGTCTCTCCGGCGGCCACCAGATTGCAATAGAGGCTGTCAAAGTGCTGGGGGTATTTGCGTAGGGCGTCGGAGAGGGTGGCCCCGGACTGAACCGAGTTATTGATGTCCCTAAGCATGGTTTTAAGGGTGGGGTTATCGGTCTGGTCGGCCATGATCTTCAAACACTGAACCAAAGGCAAACCGGCGTCGATCATGGTCGAAAACTGCCGGGTAAACAGCATGACGTCTTTGACCGTGATTTTTTGGGCAAACATCGGGATGCCGGCCAGTAGGTCTTTGGGAGCGTCTTTGATATTGTAATCGCTTATCCTCAGGCGCTTTAGAAAGGCCTCGACTTGTCTGGTATCCTGGGCCTCCATGGTGCCCTTGCGTTTCTTGCCTTTGGCGTTAACTCCACTCCAAGCGAAAATCGGCATAGTTCCTCCACATGTCAAGGTCATGGCGACAAAAAACTGGCCCAAAAAAACCGGTTCAGATAGCTGGCCTAAAAAAAACTGGCCCAAAAAAAAACCGATCCAGATAGCTGAACCTAAAAAAAATTGGCCCAAAAAAATGGCCCAGGTTGGTCTCGCCCATGGCCGTTGATCCGCCCCGACGAAAATCGTTTTAATGGGCCTTGGCTCTGGCCTTAAAGGCTCCCGATTAATCGCTAGTGGGCGATTAAAAGTGGCCAGTACTCCATAAATTCGGGGTGAGGAAATTTAACTTCCTTAGGTCATGATACAATATCATGAACTAAATTAAAACTAAATTTTAAGAGATTTGTAATTTAGTTAGGTCGCTTATAAGAAATTTAATGTTTACTTGATTTAAGGCTAGGGGCTGGCCGGGCCCATTGGGCGGTTTTTGGTGGGGCCTGGGGCGGCAAAGCCTTAGCCGGGGCTGACTTTGGCTAGCATAGGTCAGGAAAATCAATGGAGTTTATTTT
>JAITJP010000105.1 GCA_031278835.1 Deltaproteobacteria bacterium | reverse complement strand
TCGGCCTCACTTTTCGGGATAGTAAGATTTACCGCGGAACAAGTCTGGTCTGAATAAATTGAGCCATAATCAAGGGACAAAAGGCTGCCGGGAAGTTCGGTGATGGTGATGTCCCCTTCATAGGCGCCGGCCCGATAAAGGAACCTCCCGGTGAGAGAGCTGACCTGGCCTTGGCCTTGGCCTTTTGGCAAAAACGGCTGAACCATGGCCGTAAGCTCATCGATTCTAGCCGAGGTCTCATGGCCAATACAGAGGTTTAGATCCGACCTGACGGCGCATCCTTCCCGTCTCATTATGAACTGGCGTTGGCTTTTGGTGACATAATTTTTATCGATTCCAGGCGTGTTAATGGCTTGTTTATAAGCAATGCCCAAATTAGTGTCAAGTAGGCCCAATTGATAATCAGAGCAAATTTCTTTCTCAACAACCGTTGAGGCTTTTTGGCAATTGAAAGATTGGGCCAGGACATCAAAGCTAAATAACAGGCTCATAATGACCAATAATAAAATTCCAATAAAAAATTTTGGCATAATTAAAATATCCTGTCAAAGTGAAGGTATCTGAGTCTTAAAAAAGCCTGGCGATAATTAACCATAAAGCCAAACTTTGTATACTTAAAAACCTAAAAGCTTAGACTATTACCCAGAGCGGCTCGAAAAGGCTTAAAATCACTCCCTAGCGGGCTTTAACGACTCGATCGGCTAGCCTCCAGGCCCCAAGTCAGGTTACCAAGGGCTACCAGAGCCCCAAAGGGCCGCTTAAAGGGCCAATAGCCAGGGCCCAATATTGTGGCTATTTTGGCCAAAAGGCTGGGCCAAAAAGCAGGCCTTAAGGGCGCGGCTTCTGGCCAAGGGCTCCATAAAAATTTAAAAATACTCAAAAGGGGCGGCCGGCCGCCCTTGATTGTTATGGAAGAAAAGAAATCTAAATAAGAAAAAAAAAGTTAATTTTAGTTATTATAAAGTATTTTTAAATGAAAAAAAAGTTATTTAAATTTTTCATAGAATTTATTAGTAAATATAGTCCATTTATTATTACATAATTCTAAGTTATATAAATCTTCTGTTTTATATCTGCGAGAAAGGTTATTAAATTGAATTCCATTTTGATAATAAGAGAGCTCTACTTCAAGGTCATTTTCTTTATTATAAAAGCGAACAGGTAAACCTTTAAGTGCGTTTTGCTCCGCTACACTTCTGGGGATGGTTAAATCGTCTATTGAGCACTTGTGAACGGGGTGAAATGATTCATAATAGAAGGTTAAAATGTCGCCAGGTTTTTCCACGATGAGTATAATCCCTACCTTAGTGGCAACGTTATACTTATAACTACCGGTCAGAACTCTGACATTGGTTCGGCCCTCGGGTTTTGGAGAAAAAGACTCAATCATGTCTTCCAGCTCCACCCTTCGAGATGAGGTGATATCGAGAACGCATTGGACTAGCTCTGAGCTTTTTGCGCAGGCTTCTCGTTTTTTTATGATTTCTCTTTGGTTTTTTAAGAGATAATTTTTGTCAATTCCAGGCGTAACAATGGCGTGCTCATAAGTTGTGGCCATTTCACTGTCAGCTATGCCTAGTATAAAATAGTGATCACAAATTGCTTTTTCAACAATGGTTGTGGCTTTATCGCAGTCAAAAGATTGCGCCTTTATTTCAAAGCTTAATAAAAGATTGATAATCACAATCAATACGATAATATTTAAAATTTTAATCATGATTACAACTTTCCAAAAAAACTAGATAATAATCAGTTAATTTTAAAACAAAATGGCCAGGCTTTCCAGGAGATTTAGGGCCTGGTTGGGGTTATTCTCAAAGTCTATGGGCAGTCAGGCCCAGGCTCAAAAATTCATAGCCCCAAAATTATTAAGCCAAAAGTCCTGAGCCGGCCAGGCTTTTGGCCGAGACTAGCCCTAAGTAAAGCGGCTTGACTTAAGGGAGAGCGGTCAAGCCTGAGGGCAATAGGGGGCTGGCAACTCCAATCGACTATTTTAGCTAGAAAGGGGTCCCTATTTACCTGAGTTCAGCCGTTAATTCAGATTTTTTCTGGGACAGCGGAGATATTTAACTAAATTAAAGATATTTTTACTTAAAACAAGTCGCATTTTAGCCCGTAATCTGGTCTAAGTCAAGGCTAAAGCGATGTCCCAGCTTGGGCCTTGATTTTGGCCAGGGCCAGGCTGGTGGCCTGGGTCAAGGAGCCGGTCATGGCCTGTCAAAAAAATAATTTAGGTAAAATTTAGGTAAATTTTTTAGCCGGCTAGAAAAAAATAAGTTAAAACGTAAATAGGTTTTTAAATTTTTATATAAAAATAGCTAATAATAATTAGATGTGGAGCTTTTATTTTTTAGTTAATTTTAGATTTCAATGGTGATTATTGGCTGATTTTGCTTAAAAGGGCTATCTCACGGCATGGTTAGGATTGTATTTAAAATTTTTTTTAATGGTCAGCCGTGACTTGGCAGGGAGCGGGTTTTTTTATGGAGAATATGTTTTTGAAGCTGGCCGGGGAAATAAGACCGGCCTTGAGGCCATCCGCTTAAAGTGGTGAATGATTGGCCCCGCTCCTGAAGGGGCCGGCTTTTGGCCTGGCTAGAGCCAAAACTAACCCCAGGTCCAGGGCCCTTTTTTAAGGGCTTAGGGCATTGGGGGGGCCAAAGGGGCGACAAGGGTCTGGGGCGAGATTGGGCTGCCAAAGAGCCGGGTGAGGGGACTGGTTGCGGGGAGTGGTAGAGGGGAGTGGCTGCGGGAAGTGGTGGACAATGGTGGGCCGGGAAAGTGGGGGGCTTTGGTGGGACTTTTGCTTTAGCCTTGATGGTGGTTTACAAATTTGACCATTAAGGGTAAAATGTTCAATGGATGGCTCCGAACCACGAGTTTTTGTTTGAGATTCCTTTTTGGTTTGGAAAGGCCCGCTGACCTTTAGAGTTTTTGGCTAAATGGCTAGGGCTTTTCTCGGAAAAACGTTATTAAAATTCCCAAAGAAACTAGTGTTCGTTTTGCATGGGGGGATTTTTTTCATAATGGTGGGGCCTTTATGGATAACGTTTTAGGGCTGAGGGATTTTCTTTAACCGAACAAGTGATCGGTCAAGGCAGATTGGTCGTTATATTTTTAGGTTAGAATGGAAATTTGTTATCGGAGACAATTATTGATATCATAATTAAGTCTATATCTATCGTTCTTATATATAACGATTGTTTCGATTAAACCATGGTTTGAAATTTTTCAAACTTTATCTCACCTCGACGAAAGTCGCTGGTATTAGCTTGGGTTATTTTTATGTCAGACCGGAAGTATGAGTTTTCGTGGGAATTAATTGGAGATTTGGATAACGCCAGGCCAAATCTTGGCCCAACTTTAAGGATAGAAGCTTATCGGCTGCTTCAGTTTTGCACCCGTGACATTTTGGAACAAAGGTACGGTACCGAAGCCACCGATGAGATTTTTTTCCAGTCCGGGGCCTTGGCTGGGCGTAATTTCTATGAAAACGTCCTAGACCATAAGCCCAAGGATATCCAGGATCTGGTTAAGCAACTTCAAACCCTGCTTAAGGATATTGGCATCGGCATCTTCAAAGTCGAGAAATTAAACGACAATTTGGAGTGCATCATGACCGTGTCCGAGGATCTCGACTGCTCTGGTTTGCCGGAGCTGGGCTACGGAGTGTGCGTCTACGACGAGGGCTTTATCTCCGGAATCCTGGAATCCTTTACCGGCCGCTCCTTTGACGTGAAGGAGATCGACTGCTGGTGCACCAACGAGCGGACCTGCCGTTTTGAAGCCAAGCCCAAGGACTTGTAAAGACCGGTAAGCTTCTTGGTCGCTCCATTTGCGTATCACCTTTTGTCCGAACGGGCCGGGCCCGGCGCCCGTGTCTTGGCCGAAAAGTGGTGGCGGTTTTAAAGCGCTGGCACCAATGGTTAAGTTAAAAACGGGGGCCGGAAACGAGATCTGTGTTCGTTTTCCGGCCCGCTTCTAAGCGAGATAATGGGGCCAGTATTGACCGAATCATTTCCCGAAAAAGTCAGACTAAGCCATTTTACCAAGGCTCAGGCCGAGTCGATGTTCAAGTTTCTCGAAAAGGTCATCACCGAGAGCAAGACACCGGTTCTACCCCCTGAATACGCCCAATGGGATACCTTTAACTCGCTTTTCCAGCATACCAGTGAAATAAAATCAGCCCTGGCCAACTTCGCCAAAGGCGATCTGGACTTGCGGGTGGTCAAAAAAGGGGCCACCTCGGGTAATTTGAAAGCCATTTTGGCCAACCTCTCCCACCTGGCTTGGCAGTTTAAAGTGGCCGCCCAAGGCGACTTTAGTCACACCGTGGACTTTATGGGCGAATTCTCGGACGCCTTCAATTTGATGACCTCCAATCTGGCCCGCCACGAAAAAGAAATCAGCGAAAAACAGCAGCAATTGGCGGTCATGGCCGAGGAGCTCAAAAAAGAGATCCGCCGTCGGGACATGGTCGAGGCGGCTTTGAAGGAAAGCGAAAATAATTATCGCAACCTGGCCTTACATGACCCCCTGACCAAGATCTACAATCGCAGCTATTTTAACGAGGCCGGGACCAGGGAGGTCGAAATCACCAGGCGCCGGGGCGATGAGCTAAGCCTTTTGATGATGGATCTGGATAAATTCAAGCGTTTTAACGATACTTACGGCCACCTAAGCGGCGACGCCGCCTTGATCCACATCACCAAAATAGTCCAAGAAATTCAAAGAAAGACCGATATCTTCGCCCGTTTTGGCGGCGAGGAGTTTGTTTTGCTTTTGCCCCAAACGCCTTTTACCGGGGGCAAGATTATTGGCGAAAAACTGCGAGCCGAGATCGCCGCCCGGCGCGACCCGGCCCCCAACTGCTCCGAGCCCATCACCATCAGTATCGGCGTGGCCTCATTGACCCAACTTGACACCCTTAAGGAACCATCCTCGGAAGCGGTCCTCAGGAATCTCATTTCCTGGGCCGACTCGGCCCTCTATGACGCCAAAAAGCTGGGCGGTAATTGCGTGTGTTTTTACAACGCCCCCAAAGAAAATGGCGAAGCTCCAGAAAACGAGCTTCAGGTGGCCGGCCAAGCCAATTAGCTTAAGGGCCAGGGCGGGCCAGGCCAGCCCTTTTTGGGCTGGAAGGTCAGAGCTTTAATTTAAACCAAAAATCAATTGAACTGTTAACTAGAAAATATTTGTGGTATTTATGGTATTTAGTATGGCGGCTGTCTCGCCCCTAGCCGGGTCTTAAAGATAGACAGTTTTTTCCCTTGGTACCAAAAATCATTAACGACGTGCCCCAGTGACCAAACTAAATCTGAGTTTAAAAATTATTTTGAGTTTTGCCTCAGTTCTTTTGGCCGCCCTGATTTTGCTTTTTTGGGTGGTCTTGGCCGCGGATCGGGAACTGGCCGTTGAGAAAAGTCTTTGGCCGGGCATGTGGGGTCTGGGCAACGCGGCCGGCTCCCTGGGGCCGCCCACTGATCAAAACTCGGTTTTGAATCGCTTGCAAAATATCCAAAGGTCGGTTTCAGACGATCGGGCCCGGGGCTATTTAAGCGAGGCCTCGGCCCTGGTCACGGAACTGGCCCTAAAACGTCGGGACTTTGAGCAGGCCCAAAGCGCTTTGGCTGAAAAAATCACCTCCTTTCGCTTGGCCGTCCTGGCTTTGGCCTTGGCCCGTCCCGAAAGTATTCCCGCCGATCGGCTCTCAGAACTTCTCACCTCCGCCTTTGCCGCCTTGGAAAAAAAGCCCCTGGCCCTCCCAGACCTAAAAACCGCCATTGAAGCCATGCCGGCTTTAGCCGGTCCAGGGAGCGGTCCTGATTGGCGGGATTTTTCGGCCAAGGTGGCCGATCTGGCCCAGCCTTTGGAAGATCTGGTAAAAAGTCAAAGCGCCTTGGATAAAGCCCAGACGGCTTGGTTGGAAGCGGCCGCGGCCGTGGCCCGGGAACCAAAGATCAGCGCCCGGCCGGAATTTAATCTCTGGCCCCGGGTCTTGATTGGTTTATTGGTTTTGCTGGTCCTATCGGCCCTTTTGGTCTGGCTGCTTAATGCCAAGGTCATTAAGCCCTTGTCCAGGATTCAGGGCTGGCTTGACGAGAGTTCCCGAGACGTCACCAAAACGGCTCTATCTCTCTCTAGGGCCAGCAGTTCCTTGGCCCAGGGGGCCTCGGAAAACACCAAGGCCGTTTTGGACGCCATCTCAAGCTTGGAGGTCCTCTTAAGCACGGCCAAGCGCAACGCCGGTCATGCCGGACAGGCCAAGGAATTAATCGACCGGGCCAAGTCATACGTGGACGAGGCCCACGTCTCCATGCTCCAAATTTCCACGGCCATGGAGGAGATAAAAAATTCCGGTTTGGCCAGTAGTCAGATCGTCAAGACCGTGGACCAGATCGCCTTTCAGACCAATATTTTAGCCTTAAACGCCGCCGTTGAGGCGGCCAGGGCCGGGGAGGCCGGTTTAAGTTTTGCCGTGGTGGCCGATGAGGTCAGAAATCTGGCCAACAGCAGCGGGGCGGCGGCCAAAAACACCACGACCATCTTGGATTCCAGCTTAAAAAGAATCATCGAGGGGGCCGAACTGGTCAAGAAAGCCGAGGAGAGTTTTGAAGCCCTGGTAACCGTTTCCGATGAAGTGGCCTCGCTCATGACCGGGATAACCCAGGACAGTCAAAGCCAGGCCAGGGAGATCCAAGACGTCCATCAATCCATCGCCATGATGGATAAGGTCACCCAGGAAAACTCCATGGAGGCGGCCAAGGCTGGAAACATCTCAAATGAGTTAAACCGCCAAGCCGATCTGCTAAACCAGACCATTAGTCACGTGGCCAGCGTGGTCACCGGCCAAGCCGCGGTTTTTTCCCAAAATCCCAAACTCCAAAGCAAAAAAACCAAAAGGGCTAATCAGGCTGGCCATTTCTCAGAAGCCTCGGCCAGAAAGGCCCCAACCGCCCCATCCGCCCAAGCCCCAAGTCACCTGGAACTGGCCCTGGAAGCGGAGCCCCAGGCCGAAAAACCCAAAAAAGCCTTCGGCAAACCCAGCAAAAAAGAGATGGATAAGACCTTACCCATGGATGATGACTTTTTTTAATCTTTGGCTAAAGTCGCCTGGCCTTTCATAAAAGTGACTTGTAGAGGTGACCTTTAACCTGTTTTAGTTCGTATAAGAAAAGTAAAATTACCGTTAAACCTAGTTAGGAAATACTTTATCAAAGTTATAATTAGAAATGAATCGTATATTAGCCGTCTATCAGCTGGCTTGTCTATGATTAGATGTTGACTTATATCGAATATTCGGTAAAATAAAACCATTATTTTGGATAGAGGCCAGGAGCCTTTTTCTGGTCCAGGAAAAGCCGGCCAAACCAGGGAAGTCTAAAAATCCTAGCTTTTCGGCTATCTAAAGACCCCTAAATTTGGACGCTTTTTAAATGATGGGCTTTTAGCGGCGCCAATATTGGCGACAATGGGACTTTGATCCTCACCAATTCGGCTTCCCATAAGGTTTTTTCGAGTTCTTTGGCTTTATGACCTTTTTTTAAAAGGGGTCATAGCCGGGAAGACGAGTTTTCTAGACCGTCGTAAAAAAAAGTAGTGAATACATAATGTTATAAAATAAACACTAGATATAGTGTTTTGCCCCCTTGGTCTCCACAATCAAACCTCAAAGCGGAAAATTTTTTTTCTTGTTTTTTAAAAAAGGCCCTAACTTAACTTGATTTTTTGGTGAGCTTCTTAAATCACCAGAAAAGATGGCTGGTTTATGGTGAGCCTGGCCAAGGACCGTAAGGCTAAAGGTTTTTTCTTTGAGTTCTATTTTTAAAGAACCCTAAGATCTTTAAAGAAAGCTCAAAGCGGCTTGTAATTTACCTATTAGCCTTATAGAATAATGTATTAAGCGGATCCGTCCACTTCAAATCCTTGGTCCAGAATTTCAAGATTGACTGGTCTTTAGCCAGGCCAGTCGGCTTTTGGTGGTTTTGATCGCTTTGAGATTTGGTTTATTGGATTTAATCGACCCAGCCTGGGCGCTTAAATCGAGTGGACGATTCTGGAAGTGGTTTTTAGAGTTTTCGCTTCGTTATGATGGCCCAATGCCTCCGGTCATGACCTGGGCCTGCCCAGCGGCCTTAGAGGCCGGCCGGCGGTGGCCTTGAGGCCGTCCGGCGACGGCCAGCTTGGCCGAGTTAATTTTTCCCTTGATTGGGCCTGGCCATTAAATTCTGACTTGGGTCACCTTAGGTCAGTGGCATTTTTTGGCTTTGTTTCCGTAAAAATACATAACCCCATGGAGTCTCCAGCCTTGCCAACTCCCAGGACAAAAAACCTTTCGTCGCTTCGGCCCCGGGTATCCAGAGGAAAGCCAGCGCTTACGCTTGTTGGCCTTATTTTGGCCTTTGTTTTTTGGTCGAGCTTAGCGGCTTTGGCCCAAACCGAGGCCGCCATGGCCCAAGACCAAAGCGCCCAAGCCGAATCGGCCAGGTATCGACAAAGCGGGGGCACGACCGACATCGTTTTGACCAAGACGGTTGAGGTCTATTCCTACGAGGATCTGACTTTTTCCATAGATAGCTATACCATTAGGCCGGGCGACAATATCGCCAATATTTTAAAGGCCCAGGGCTTGTGGCCCCAAAAGCCGGACGCCAAAAGGGAATCTCAGCTGCTAAGACTGGTTAGCGATCTAAACCCGGTCATCGCTAACATCAATCAGATCTCGGCCGGGCAGACCATTTATTTGCCATCGTCCCGGGGTCTCGAGGAAGCCAGGGCTCAGGCCCAGGCCCAAGCCGAGGCCCAGGCCGCCTTAAACCAGTACTTGGATCCCAACATGGAAACCAAGAACGTGGCCACCTATGAGCTAAACCAACCGGCCCAGAGCCCGGCCAGGGTGGTGGTAAGAAGGCAGGTGGCCCCCGAGGAAGAATTGGCCGAGGGCGAGTATCGCATCTACCCTGATGGCCAGGCCCCCGAAGAACCGGCCCCAAGCCCGGTCTCGAGCGAAGCCCCGGTTAATCCCATCATTCCCTTCGTGGGCCAGGGTCAGCCGCCGGTCAATTTGGCTTCAAATGTTAGCCCCGCGCCGGAGACCGTGACCGAGGCCGCCGTGCCTGAGCCCCCGGCCCCCAGTAGGACCCAAAGTCAGCCCCGGGCCCAAGCTCAGGCCTCAACCAACCAAGGACCCTTGGCCACCTCCGCCGACGGGACGGTTTATCGGACCGTGACGGTTAGGCGCGGCGATACCCTGGAAAAGCTTCTAAGGCGAGAGGGGCTTGACAGAAATCTAATCTATAGGCATCTGATTAAGCTGACCGTGGAATTAAATCCCGGGTTAAAAAATCCCAATTTGATCGTGGCCGGAGCCGAACTGAGAATTCCGGCCTCGGGCTCCTATCTGGCCGGCTATGGTTACGAAGGGGCCGTGGCCGCCCAGGAAACCGCCCCCAGGGTCAGCCAAACCGCCCAGGCCTCCACCAAGTCGGGCCAAAGGGCCCAGGCGGCCGCCAGTCCGCCCAGTTCCGGGGCCAAGGATCCAGCCGCCTCGTCTGAAAGATATCTAATCCCCACCAAGAGGCTTCCGGCCGCCTCGCTTCCGACCATGGACAGC
>JAITJP010000382.1 GCA_031278835.1 Deltaproteobacteria bacterium | reverse complement strand
TGACAGTTAATCTTAGGGGGGTCATCCCAGCTCTGGTCACCCCTTTTACCGATAATGGGGTCGATTACCCGGCCCTGCGGGCCCACCTGGACTGGTTAATCCAATCCGGGGTCAACTCGGTGGTGGCCTGCGGAACCACCGGTGAATCGCCGACCTTGAGCCATGATGAACATAACCGGGTGGTCGAGGAGACGGTTAAGAGGGCCGCCGGCCGGGTCCCGGTCGTGGCCGGAACGGGCTCAAATTCCACGGCCGAAGCCATAGCCATGAGTAAGCACGCCCAGCAAGTCGGGGCCGACGCCCTTTTGCTGGTCTCGCCTTATTACAACAAGCCCACCCAGGACGGCTTGTATCGGCACTTTGTGGCCGTGGCCGAGGCGGCCGGTCTGCCGGTGCTTTTATACAACATTCCCTCGCGCTGCGGGGTCAACATTTTGCCGGAAACCGTGGCCAAACTCTCCCAACATGAACTGATCATCGGGGTCAAGGAAGCCAGCGGCGATCTTAACCAGATGATCAGAACCATCGAGCTTTGCGGTCCGGACTTTTTGGTGACTTGCGGCGACGATGGCCTGTCTTTGCCCCTGTGGGCCGTGGGCGGGGGCGGGGTTATTTCCGTGGCCGCCAACGCCATCCCCGGACCCCTGGTGGCCCTTTGGCGCCACTGGGAGGCCGGCCAGCTGGCCGAGGCCAGGCGGGCCTTTTACGAGCTGTTGCCTTTCTTTAAGGCCATTTTCCTGGAAACCAACCCCATTCCCATTAAATACTTAATGGGCCTTTCCGGCCTGATGTCGGGCCTGACCCGCCTGCCCATGGGGCCGCCCTCGGATCCGGTCAAGGAAAGCCTCAAGGGCTTTTACCAAAAGTGGGCCAGCCACTTCCCGCCCAGCCGAAATTAAAAAAAACTCCCGGTTGGCCCAGGCCAACCGGGCTCAAAATAAATTTAGCCCGCTTGACTTAGGTCAAACACCATAAGGCGAAAAAATGAAACCACCTATTCCGGTTATCGTTTGCGGAGCCTTGGGCCGAATGGGCCGACGGATCATCGAAGCCGTCCTGGCCAATCAGGCCCTTGAGCTGGTCGGGGCGGTCGAAAGGCCCGATTGCCCGGAACTTGGTCAAGACCTGGGCCCCTTAATGGGAGGCCCCCCAAAAGGCCTGAGCCTGTCGGGCCATCTGGCCCAGGCCGCCTCAAAGGCCAAGACCAAGGCCCGTCTCTACATTGACTTCACCACGCCCGAGGCGGTCATGGATAATCTGGCCCAGGCCCAGGACCTGGGTCTGGCCGCCGTCATCGGCACCACCGGTTTGGACCAGGCTCAGAAAAAAAGCCTGAGCCAAGCCGCCGAAAAGATGCCCATCCTCTGGTCGCCCAACATGAGCCTGGGCGTTAATCTCATGCTCAAGGTGGCCCAGACCATGGCCCAGAGCCTGGGGCCGGCTTACGACATCGAGATTATCGAGGCCCACCACCGCTTAAAAAAAGACGCCCCCAGCGGCACGGCCTTAAAACTTCACGAGCTGGTCGCCCAAGCCCGTAATCTTGATCCGGCCGCTTCCATGATAACCGGCCGAACCGGTCTGGTTGGGGCCAGAAGCGACAAGGAAATCGGGGTCTTGGCCGTGCGCGGCGGCGACATTGTCGGTGACCACACCGTTCTTTTCGCCGGACCGGGCGAGCGCTTGGAACTGACCCACCGGGCTCATTCCCGGGAGACCTTCGTTTCCGGGACCCTCCGGGCCATCTTTTGGTTGGACGGCCAAAAACCCGGCCTTTACTCACTCTCAGACCTCTTGGATCTCTGAGCCGGCCTATTTCCAAAAAGGCTCCTTGACTTAGTCTCGGAGCCTTTTTGGATAAGTTTTTATTCTTTTAATCATAAGAGGTTTAGATGCGTATCCTCACCCTTTTAACCGTTACCCTTTTGGCTATGATTTTACTTAACTCTTGCGTTATCTGGAAGTTTGACACGCTTCTGACCGAGAGAAATCGTCAAGACGTCCCCGACATCTCCGGAGGCTACGTTGATTCCCAAGGCCAGCCGGTCACCATCACCAAAACCGAATTTTCCAACACCTTCCTGGTCAAGCCGCCCTCCGGCCAAGCCGAGGTCAGGCTGTCCATGGAAAACATCGCCCCCAACCGCTACTTGGTTCAGGCCAAAATGTCCGAGGTGACCCCGGGCATGCCGCCTTTTATCATCAGCGTGGCCGAAATCGTCGGAAACAACATAACCGTCTACTTTTTCCTCAACCTAGACGAAAAAATCAGAGAAATGGCCAAAAGCCATCAGGTTACCTACGAACTCATAGGCTTTAAAGAAGATGCCAACAAAGACGAAATCACCGGGGCCCTGGAAGTCCTAACCGCCTACGACTCGGTCGATGGGCTAATCGCCTTCTTTAACGAGCTCTTCACCTTGGAAGGCTCCCAAAAAGTGGTCATCACCAAGAGATAAAATCCCCCCGCCTAGCCCTGGCCCCCCAGGGGGGCCCGGGCCAGGGGCTTATCGGCCAAGCCCCCCCCAAAACTCCACGAAAATACCCACCCCAGTCAAACCATTTTAGTTAATATACTCTAAAAACTGTATAAAACTTGTCTTAGGCCTAAAAGTATTCAATAAAAACATTTCATTTGCCAAAATTTCATCTGGTCATAGCTCAGCCAGAAAAATTTTACCATTTGCTTGACCTTGTGCTATTATATCAATATCCTTTGTTAAAGCTAAAGCGGGGCCGCCAGTCTAACCAGCCAGTTAAGATAAATTAGAAAAGGCCCATGGCCTAAAGCCTTAAGCGGGGCTGGTTTGTTAGTGAAATTTAAGCTCTTGGCTCTATTTTTAGCTTTATTTATTTTAAAAATATTATTAATCTCCTATTATACTTTTTATTAAAGTAGATAATTTTATATTTAAAACTAAAAGGTTTATTATGATAAATTATAAAAATTATTTTAACTTAATTACCAGACTATGGGGCTTAAAAGCCGGACTGATTTTAATGGCCCTGGGCTTTCTTTTCATGTCCTGCTCCTCCAAGCCCTCCAATGGGAGTTCCGCTTCCCGGGAGACCAAGACCATGTTGGGATCGTTTAAGGCTTATGGACAGCTCTATGATCCCAGGGGCGGCCAACTGGTTCAGGCCGGGGCCACCCAGGATAGCCATATCGTCTCACCAAAGTCCCTAAATTTTACCAAAGATAACAAAAAGGTTTACATCAATGCCTTGGAAGGGCTGCAAACTCTGGTTTATTCCTTTCCCGATCTTAAGCTTATTAAGGCCATAGATCATAGTTTTAGCCCCCAAAATTCAAATTTGTTTAAAAATGGTGAGACTACGGTTTTCGATTATCCTTATCATCACCAAAAGAACTCAAAGCAAAAGAACGTTTTCTCGGGTAAACCCGTGGAGGGCGTCTTTTCCCATAACGATAGGTATTTTTGGGT
>JAITJP010000035.1 GCA_031278835.1 Deltaproteobacteria bacterium | reverse complement strand
GGCCATTGGTTTCCTGGCCAAAGGGGTGTGGACACAAGGGGGGGTTTTGGCGCCCAAAACTCGAAAGTCCAGGGCCGGCGCGGGCCAACGGGTCTTCCGGGGCTCTCTTTTCCGGGGACCGTAAAGACCAAGAGCGGGGTCGGGATTTGTCAAAAAAATAAATCGCCGGCTTCGATTCGTGGTCTAAAGCACATTGGTATTTGATTAAACTTAACTATACAGCAATTTACTTTTTTTGACAACAATTAAATAGTGGTCACCAAACCAGGGCCATTTTGGGCCAAAAATAGCGAAAAAACGAAAGGGCCCTGGGGCTGGTTTAAAGGCCCGCTGAGGCCTTGGGAGAGTCGGGAGGCATTTTGGGAGGGGTTTGGGTCTCAAAGGCCGTCTGAGGGCTTCTGAGACCGATTACGGGGCATTTTTTTGATACCCCTGAGGCTGGGTTTCGGCCGAGGCCAAAATTTTGAGGGAAATAAAAAAAACTTAGCCCTGGGCTAGCCAGGCTGGCTAGCCCAGGGCGATGAACTTTTAGGTGTCGCCGGCCGCTTTGGCCGGTTCATCGACAAAGTGGGCTTTAAGCAGGCCCAAGATTTTTTCCCGGGTGCCGGGATCGTAGGCGCCGTTTAGGAGGATTACGAACCAAAGGGGTTCGCCGGGCCGATCGGGCCTCAGAAGGTAACCGGCCAGGGTCTGGATATCGGACATGGTGCCGGTTTTGTAGTAAACCGAGCCGTCCTGGGTGGCCTTGGCCAAGTGGAGATTGGGCTCAAAGACCGAGAGGATCTCGGACATCTGTCTGGCCGTGACTAAATTATTGCGGCTAAGGCCGCTGCCCTCGACTAGGGTCAGTTCAGAGAGTCCGTTTCTGGCCAGGTAATCCATGACCGCTTGTCGGCCCTTTTCCATGGTGGCCGGGGCCCCGTAGACCTCGGCGCCCATGATCAAAAAGATCTGATTGGTCATGTAATTGTTTGAAAATTCCAAAACGTCGGCCAGCATGTTCTCCAGATTACGGCTATTTACGTGGCTGTAAAGGGGAGTAATCGATCGGGGCAGGACTTGGCCCAAAACCACCTGCCCGTTAACCTTAACCCCGTATTTTTCCAAAAGGGCTTTGATGATCAAACCGGATTGCTCCTCGGCCACTTTGGGACTCTCGGCTATGTTCAACCGATAGGCTCCGGCCCGGGCCCTTTTCTTTTTTGGCTTATTTTTACTGGCCAAATCGAGAGTTATGGAGGTCAGCGGAGTGCATTTGTCGGATTCAACAACCCGGCCGCCTTTGTCGATAAGGTAAGAGACGGTATTGAAATTAATGCCCAAGGCGCCGTTATAAGCGTCATATGGGTTACTGGTGAAAGTATTACCGTCCAAAACCAAATCCGGCTCGAAGTAAGAAGTATCCAGATAAATGTTCTCCACTTGCTTTAGCCCCAGGGAAGCTAACTTTTCTATGGCCAAGCACAGCTCCTCGGAAACCAAAAAGGGATCGCCGTGACCCACGACCCACAGGCCCCCGTCATCGTCTAGGGCAAAGTCGGTCCGAAACTCGTAGTCGGGCCCCAAAATGTCCAAAGCGGCGGCGGCGGTGACCAGTTTTAAGATCGAAGCGGGAACGTAAGGCTTATCGGGATTAAGCGAGTAAAGTTCCTTGGGTCCCTTACGATCGACGTGGTTATCCAAGACCAAGACGGCTCCGGAGCCGGCCAGTTGAGTTACGTTTTCCGGCCAAGGCAGTTTAGAGAGGTTTTCCAATCTAGAGGCGGCTTGGCTTCTCTTGGAGGTGGTTTTGCGTTTTTTACCAGTGGATTTCTTGGTTTGTTTGGTGGCGGCCTTCGCCACAAGCCTTTGAGACTTAAGGTTTAGTGAAGCCTTAGATCCGGTGACCTTTTTCAATGTCGCGGCTTGAGCCGACAGGGACAACTTTGCCCCCAAAGCCAAAAGCCCGATTAGAAAGGCCACCATTAGGAGACGAAAATGTCCTTTGCCTCCGGTTCCAAAAATTTTCATGCTATAGACGCTCCGTCCGGTAAAAGGATTTGGCCGCTCTTAGCCGTCCTGGCCACGCTTTTGGCCTTGCTTGCCTCAGGCTGCGCCATTTTTTCCGGCCCCAAAAGAAGCGGAAAATCGTACGTCATTAACGGCAAGCGCTATTATATCCTGGCCTCGGCCGACGGATATAAAGAAAAAGGTCTGGCCTCCTGGTACGGTAAGCCCTTCCATGGACGAAAAACGGCCAGCGGCGAAGTCTATAACATGTATGAGTTTTCGGCCGCCCACAAAACCCTGCCGCTCCATACCTGGGTTGAGGTCAGAAACTTAAAAACCAAACAAAGAATGTTCTTGCGCATCAATGACCGCGGGCCCTTCATTGACGGCCGAATTATCGACCTAAGCCAAGCCGCGGCCATAGAACTGGGCGTCCATAAGCCCGGGGTGGTCCCGGTCCTGGTCGTGGCCGTGCCCAAAGACCAGGCCAAAAAACTGACCGACCGGCACAAAAAGGCCGCCCGTCAAATGGACAAGACCATGGCCAGACGCGAAGACTACGACTA
>JAITJP010000032.1 GCA_031278835.1 Deltaproteobacteria bacterium | reverse complement strand
CGCGCTCGTCGCCTTGGACGTTTTCCAGGTTTTTGACGAAAAAAGTTTCCAAACCGTCATTTTTGTTTTTCCAATCGTCCACGTATTTAAGGGCGTAATCGTTGGCCTCGATGGCCCTTTCCATCAAATCGCTGATAAAACTTCGCTGTTTTTCGTTAAAGGTGACCAGGCCCAAAGAACGATTGGCGTCGTTTTTCATATGGGCCAAAGCCCATTTAACCATTATTTGGGCCTCGATTGGGTTCAGGCTGCCTTTGTATTCCCCGTAGGCCTTAACCAAACTCACGCCCATGTCGGGACGTTTTTCCGAAGGCGAGGGGTAAACGGTCAGATCGTCATCGTAGATTACGTGATTGCAAAAATTGATTAGGCCCGAGTGCCTGGAGCGATAATGCCACAATAATCGCCTTTTTGGCGAAAATTTCTCGATGGCCAACTCCAGAATCGATTCTTCCAAAGTCTCTGGTTCGGCCTGGCCGTTTTCATCGTCAGCGTAAAATTCTCCCAAAACGTTTTTTTGAAAAAAATTGGTCGGGGGCAGCTGATTGGTATCGCCGACTATGATGATTTGTTTGCAGCGGGCCAGAGAGGGAATGGCGTTTTCCGGCGGCATCTGGGAGGCCTCATCCAAAATGCCCAGATCGAAGGTAACGCTCTCGTCGGAGAGATACTGGGAAACGGCCGTGGGCGACATCATCCAGCAGGGCTTAAGTTCCATTATGGCCTGAGCGGCCCGGGTGATTAAGTTTCTGATGGGCGTGAATTGTTTTTTCTTGCCGATTTCGTTTAAAAGCAAAGAATATTGGGTATACTCACTTTTGCGCCCAAAGGATACCCCAACCGGCGGTTTGGCCTCCTTAAAAAGTTTTTGGGCCAGATCCTGACGAGCCCACTTGGTCAAATCAAGATCCCTTTGGGCCAAGACCTGGCGAAAATGGTTAAGCTCCTGGGAGGAAAAACTTAAAAGCTCTTGATTACGGGTCTCTCTGACTTTTAAGGCCATGGCCAGATAGATGGTAGCTTCCAAGATTTCGGCCAAGTTTTTTAAGGGCTTTTTTTCCTCCTCAAAGGCGGCCAAAAACCAATCCAAGCCCAGATCCTTAACCTTTTTCTTGTTGGCGGCCAAGGCGGCGTGGGCGAAAAGGCCTTTTTGATCTTGTGATAAATTTTTGGCGAAATTTTCCGTTTCTTCATCTGAAAGGCCAGAAATTTTGCTCTTAAGATCGACTCCGGTTATGGAAGTCAGACTATCCAAGGTTTCATCAAATTTATTAAGTTTTTCTTTGATCTTTGAGAGAATTGTCGGAAGTTCGGCGATTTTTTCACTGGAAAGGGCTTTATAAAGATCCTTTCCGTTTAGGCCAAACTGGTCAATGAGCTTTAGGACCTCAAGCTCGTTTTCCACCGATGAGCGCCTGGTTTCCGTGCCCATGAATTTTGCCCCCAAAAGGTCTTTGGCCCTTCGATGGCCGGAGAGGCTTTCTCGAAGCTCAAAGCGTTTTTTAATCAGCTCAAGGAAGATTTGGGCCGAGGGCAGGGCGGGGTATTCGGGCAAGTCACCGCTGATGGGCTGGCCTGGCCCGGCCAGGTTGGGCGGGTTTTGGCCAGAGCTATTTTGACTTGTAGGGTTTTGGCCAGGCGAAATTTGACCAGGTAAATTTTGGCTGGGCCCCCTAAGGGGCGCAGGCATTTGGTAACCCAGCTTTGACTTGGCCGCCTCGATAAAATCTTTGACGCTTTGGTGGTTGCCCTTAATGACGGGCTGACCACTATAGGGACCATGGTCAAAATATAGGAGTTTGGCTAGATCTTCGTAAGCCTTTAGGCCTTGATGATACCACTTGTCCAAGTCCTGGTGGGCCGCTTTCAATTCTTCATAATTTTCATGTTCCTGGCAATTGAGGGCCGGAATTGAGGTCAAGAGTTTGGCCTCCTCGTGGCAGAGCATATTGGCTATTTCTTGGAAGGCCAGGCCCTGAAATTTGTAATCAATCAGCTGGTAGTAGTTAATCAGGCCCATCAGGAGGTTTAAGTCAGAATTAAGGCCAAAAAACAGGCTCGGAAAGGCGCGTTTTAATTCAGGGTTGGTCTCAAAGGCTTGCTTGGCTTGCATAAAAGCGGCCAGTTCGTTTAGCTCATAGGCGGCGACGCTGGCTTTAAATTCTTCCGATCTGGTCAGGTTTTGGTACAAAGCCTTGGCCGCTCGAAAGGAGCCGGATAAACGCCGCAAAAATCCGTCATTTTGCAGCTGGGCCGCGGCGTTCATGATGGTTTGGGGCGGCGGAATCAAACTGGGCGCGGTTTTTATGGGAAACTTGGCCGAAAGGGCGCTTTGCTGATTTCTTAGGGATATGCCTTGATTTAAAAGGTAACTTAGTTGGTTTAGGATAGCCGTGGGCGGCCGATTCTTGGTTCTAAGGCCCAGGACCCGGGGATCAAAACCGGTGAGGTGCTCCCTAATGGCCAAAAGGGTCTTGATGGGCAAGGTGGCCACTTTGGGGAAGGCCTTAACCAAGGGGGCCAGGTTATTTAGGTCAGGAATCATCAGGGCCAATTCTTGGTTGGCCTCGGTCAGTTCCAAATGGCAAAGTTCAAGATCCAGGGAGGCGAAGTCCATTTGGCTGGCCAGGGCGACGGCTTGGGTGAGTTTTTCTAGGCTTTGGCTGGAATCGTTGTCGGTTAAAATGGAACTTAATTGAGTTTTTAAAAATTCATGAATTTCAACTTGATCAAAAAAATTCTTGGCCTGGGTCAGGGCCTCGGGAGCGCTTAATCTATCGACCAAATCATGATCCAGGTTGGGGTAGAGACCCATGGTTTGGTTGAGAAAATTTATGGCTTGGTCAATTTCCGAGTCTTGGAGATCGTCTAAGGCGAAAACCGACATCTGACTTTTAAGGGAACTGACCTGGCTAAGACATTGGTACAGTTCCGAGGCTTGCTCGTTAATTTTTTTAGCCAAAATGGCGTCCAGATCGTAAATTTTTAAATCGCGCCAATTGTCCGAGGCGGCCTCGGCCTCACCGGAGGCCTTTTCCAAGTCATTGACGGCCTTGGCTAGGGCGGCGATTTTATATTTGTCCAAATCCATCAGCTCTGGAACCTTGGGGCTATCCAGGGCCTTGGGGGCCCCGGACAAATTTTCGTCGGTGGCCCGATAGCGGCCCAAAACGTCCCGGATGGTCAGGCCGGTGTTTCCGAAGGCTTCGGAGATGAGTTCTATGTACTGGTTTAGTTTATGGCGGGCCGTATTTAGCTGATCGTTTAAGGGGGTAAAATCAGGCGGCGGGGGCGGCGAGGCCATGTTGACCCGGCCTCGTAAGGCGGCCATGACCTGGGCCCTTTCCGAACGATTGGCCTGGAGGGGCAGCAAAAAATGGCCCAGCCCGATGGCCTCAAGGCGCGATTTGACCACTTCCAAGGCGGCCATTTTTTCGGCCACGAATAAAACTTTTAGGCCTTTTTTCAAGGCGGCGGCGATGATGTTGACTATGGATTGTGATTTTCCCGTGCCCGGCGGGCCTTCCAGGGCCAAGTTTTTTCCCTCCATGGCGTCATAGACGGCGCTAACTTGCGAGGAATCGGCGCTTAAAACCAAGGGATGGATCTGGCTATCGATCTGGGGGGCGTCAACGTCATAGGTGGGGGCCACGGCCTCCAAGGCGCTGGACTCGCGGCCGTACAGCAGATCGATTATGACCGGGTTTTTTCTGTACCAAGATTTTTCTGGATTTAAATCATGGTAAATGGCCATCTTGGCTGAGGGGAAAATGCCAAAAATTACTTGCCTGGCCAGGTTCCATTTTTCTCGATCGGCTATGGCCCCTTTGATGGTGGCGAAATAATCCTCGACGTTTTGGCCGGGCTGAAATTGGGGTAATTCCAGCGAGTGTTCCAGTTTTAACTTTTCCGAGAGAACGAAATTTAAAACGCAATCATCGCCGTCGGCCGTGACCAAAAACTTGGGCCCCTTGGCCGAACGCCGAAGCTCCAGCTTTACCGGCAACAAGACCAGCGGCGAATTAATGAGCTTGTCTTTACTGGAGGCGTCGGACCATCGCAGTAAGCCAAAGGCGGCGTGGAAAGCGTTTATGCCGGTTTCTTCTTCCCAGGTCCGGCACTTGCCAAAAAGCGTGGTCAGGCGACGGTTTAAATCGCTGGGCAGAAAAAGGGTCTGTATTTCATAGTCCTGGCGATTGGGGTAATTTGATTCACCGGGATCGGGCAGTTCAAAGCTGGGATCGATGCCGTTATCCCGGGCGTGTTGTTCCAAATTAAAACTGGCCTTGGTGGGCCTGGCCGGCAGCTTTAAAATGGCCCTGACTTTGTCTTTGAGTTTTCGCTCCTGAAGTTCGATTTCCTCGGGCGTGGCCATGTTGCCGACGTTTTGGTTGGCCATGAAATCCAAATACTCCAAGTCCTCGGCTTTCAGGGAATTAAAGTAAGCTCTAAACTTGGCCGTTTTTTCGTCCGGCAAATTGTTTTCGTCCAGCTCGGGCAGGGCCTTAAAAACCATGGTCTGGCGCTGCCGAAGTCGATAGGCCAAGATTTCCGGAAGTTCGTCCACGACCCTGACGATTGAGCCCGAACGGGGGCTTAAACTGACGTTAATGAGCGGGTTACGATTGGACAAATCGATAACCTTTTTTCGCATTAAAGCCAGCTTAGTTTTTAATAGTTCCTCGTAACCAATCGATGGGCTATCCATGCGCTTTTTCCTTTAGGAGCTTAATATTAGTCAATTTTAGGTTTTAAATTGAGCTTGAAGGCCAAGCTAAAATATAAATTTAAAAAAAAATATTTTGGTCATAAATTCATTTGAATTTTTAGGCCATAGAAAAAAAATTATCTTAGTTATTAATCGTAATATATCTTAATCATAAAAACCAATGAATTACAGAATTTATCAATCAAGGGGCCAAATAAAGGGGCCTTTTTTTCTCTCAAAAATTCATTTGAGCTTGTATTTTACGCTGGGCCGGCCCCCGGTGTCGTAATCAACGGAACTTTCGACCTGGCCCTTTTCGACCAAGTGGTTTAAGTAACGTCGGACGGTCACCCTGGAAAGGCCCACGATACTGGCCAGTTCTTCGCAGTCGCGGTAATTACTTTGCCCGTCGGCCAGGGCGTTAAGAATTACCTCCAAGGTGGCCGACTGCAAACCTTTGGGCATGTCGATGGGTTCTTTTTGAAATTTGGCCGGGGCGGTTTGTTCCTGGCCGCCCCTGGTGCCCAGGAGGCGATCGATGGCTTGTTGGGTCAGCTCGTCTCCGGATACGGCCATGCGAATTCTGGCTTGGCATTTTTTCAAAGCCTCGATAAAACGATCCTCGCTAAAGGGTTTGACTAAATAATCGACCACGCCCAGTTTTAAAAATTCATCGACCTGTTTGGAATCGTTGGCCGCCGTGACCATGATAACCTCGGTTTGCAAACCCTGTCCGCGCATTAAGCGAAGCAGCTCCAGACCGTTTAATTCGGGCATGTAGACGTCCAAAACGGCCAAATCGACTTTGTTTTTTTCCAAGTATTGTATGGCCAGCCGGCCGTTGGCGAAAACCCCGGCCAAGCTCATTCCCGGAACCTTTTCCAAATAACGTTTATTGACATGGGCGACCATGGGATCGTCTTCGACAATGATGACCTTGAGATTTTCACTCACCTGGATGCCTCTCTGTGGACGATTTTAAGTCATTACTTAAAAAGTAATTTTTTCTTAAGGCCTTAAAACAATCTGGCCAGTAATCCAAAGCCCTGACTTTTTATTATCCTGGTTATTTTTGTGTTCTTTGTAACCTTGGTAATCTTTGTTAGTTAAGTTAATTTTGTATTTTTTGATATCTTTGTAACCTTGGTAATCTTTATTGGCTAAGTTATTTTTGTGTTCTTTGTAACCTTGTTAATCTTTGTTAGCTAAGTTATTTTTGTGATCTTTGATATCTTTGTTACCTTGGTTGTTTTTGTATGCTTTTTTTTCTTTGTCGCTTTGGTGATCTGTGTTTTTTCGTTTTTTTTTGGCCCGGCCCGCCTAAAGGTTTAAGGTGTCGTCAGAGCCCTCGCTTTTGGCTTCCTGGTGACTGGTGGCTTTTCGGCCCGGGCGGGTGGTGGTAAAAGTCAAAATCATGGAAGTGCCCACGCCCTTTTCCGATTCTATGGAAAACTCTCCGGAGCACGATTGGACCAGGCCGCGAACCAAGCCCAGGCCGGTGCCCCGTCCGGCCCCCTTGGTGGTGTAGCCGGGTTGGGACATTTTGGCGATTTCTTCTTGGGTTAGGCCAATGCCGGTGTCGTCTATGGTGATTAGTAAACTTTGCTTGTCTTCGTAAATTAAAATCGAGATGGCGTCGTCGGCCTCGGGATCGGCTTTGGCGTTAATGGCTTCGATGGCGTTTTCCACCAAATTACCCACCACGGTCATGAGCGATATGGTGGAGAGAAACAAGCTGTGACGAGGGATGGTGCTGTGGGGCTGCACGGTCATCCGGATACCCAGTTCTTGGCAGCGGCTGATTTTTCCCATGATTAAGGCGGCCAAAACCCTATTGTCGATGTTTTTGGCCACGGTGGAGACGCTGGCG
>JAITJP010000026.1 GCA_031278835.1 Deltaproteobacteria bacterium | reverse complement strand
AAGCGGCTAGGCCGAGCCGGGGCTCTTGAAAAAGACTTTCGTTTCGGCCTTTTTGGAGTTAGGCCTCCCGGGCCCTGGTCTGGGAGGCCAATCTTTGTCCGGCCCTTGGTGCTTTGGGGGAGAGGGGTCAAGGTCTTTAAATTAAGGCTGGATTATGGGATCATGTCTTAGGGAACCTTTGGCGCGATTTGTAAGGCCAAGCTGGCCAAGCTGGCCGGCTTGGTCGGCTTTAGTGGCTTAAAGCCTCAAAGAGAGAGTTTGGGGCCAAGCTGGCCGGAAAATGTTTTTTTTCCTGGCCCGGTTGAGAATTGAAAGAACTTTTTATGGATAAAAATATAGAACATATCGATGACCGAGACTTGATTCACGTTGGCTTGGACGTTGGCTCAACCACCATAAAGATCGCCGTCATGGATCCCCAGGGGCGGTTACTTCACCATAGCTATGAAAGGCACTTTTCGGAAGTTCGAAAGACCATGATTGAAACCATCTTCGCGGCGGTTTCAAAGTTTCCGGGCAAAAGGGCCACCTTGGCCGTGGCCGGATCCGGGGGCATCAGCGCCTCAAAATTATTGGGGGCCACCTTTATTCAGGAAGTGGTGGCCGGGGCCGAGGCCATCAGGACCTTAATCCCCAGAACCGACGTGGCCATTGAACTTGGGGGCGAGGACGCCAAGCTGACTTTTTTTGACGCCGGCATCGATCAGCGCATGAACGAAACCTGCGCCGGCGGGACCGGGGCCTTCATCGACCAGATGGCCGCCTTTTTAAAGACCGATCCCAGCGGCCTAAACGATTTGGCCAAAAACCACAAAACCATTTATCCCATAGCCGCCCGCTGCGGGGTCTTTGCCAAGGCCGATATATTGCCGCTTTTAAACGAAGGGGCGGCCAAGGAAGACATCGCCGCTTCCATTTTTCAGTCCGTGGTCGACCAGACCATTGGCGGCTTGGCTTGCGGGCGTAGGATAAGGGGAAACGTGGCTTTTTTGGGCGGGCCTTTATTTTTTCTCTCAGAACTAAGGCGCCGCTTTACGGAAACCCTTAAATTAACTCCGGCCGAGTCCATCTGCCCTCCGGAGGCCCAGCTATTCGTGGCTTTGGGAGCGGCTTTACTTTCAAAAAGCCTGGAGCCTCTAGCCACCGAGGAGTGGACCCGCCGGGCCGGTGAACTGGACGGCTTGGGAGTTACGCCCGAGATTAACCCCCTGCCTCCGCTATTTGCCGACCTCGAAGAACTCAAGTCCTTTCGGGATCGTCATGAAAGGGCCAGGCTGCCCCGGGCCGGTTGGCCGGCCGACGGCCAGGTTTTTTTGGGCCTGGACGCCGGATCCACCACCACCAAGCTGGTGGCCTTGGACGCCAAGGCCAATCTCCTGTACTCCCATTACGGCCCCAATTACGGAAATCCCCTAAAATCGGTTATTTTGGCCTTAAGCTCCTTTTACCAAGCCCTGGAGCCTCACTGTCGGGTGGTCCGTTCGGCCGTGACCGGTTACGGGGAGGCCCTGATCCAAGCCGCCCTGGGCGTGGATTTGGGCGAAGTGGAAACCGTGGCCCACTACAAAGCGGCGGCTAGGTTTGTTCCGGAGGTCAGTTTTATCGTTGATATTGGCGGCCAGGACATAAAGTGCTTGTCGGTCAGAAACGGGGTCATTGAACGCTTAATGTTAAACGAGGCTTGCTCCTCGGGCTGCGGATCTTTTTTAGCCACCTTTGCCGGAACCCTGGGTCTCGATGCCGAGGGTTTTGCCAGGATGGCCCTTTTGGCCAATCGTCCCGTGGATTTGGGTAGCCGCTGCACGGTTTTCATGAATTCCAAGGTCAAGCAAGCCCAGAAAGAAGGGGCCCAAGTCGGGGACATCTCGGCCGGACTTTCTTACTCGGTGGTTAGAAACGCCCTTTACAAAGTCATTCGAATCAGCCGGCCCGAGGATCTAGGCGATCGGGTCGTGGTTCAGGGCGGGACTTTTTTTAATGACGCCGTTTTAAGATCCTTTGAAAGGTCCATCGGCCGGGAGGTGGTCAGGCCAGACATCGCCGGGCTGATGGGCGCTTTTGGGGCGGCCCTAATCGCCTTGGAAGACCATCGAGACGAGCAAAAAGCCTCGACCATTATTTCCGCGGATGATTTGGCTGGTTTTTCCGTGACCACCAAAAACCTTCGCTGCCGCAAGTGCGAAAACCGCTGCCTACTTACGGTCAACAGCTTTTCCGACGGAAGGCGCTTTGTTTCCGGAAACCGCTGCGAGCGAGGCGCCCCGACCAAAAGTCCCACCGCCGATCGCATTGACGCCTTGGCCAACAAAGCCCACCTGGGAGACATCTCGGAAAGTCTTTCCAAGCTGCCAACCCTAGGCGGGCTGCGGCAATTGGCTGATTTCGATAGATTGCCCAATCTTTTTTCTTGGAACCATTACCGGCTTTTTGAGGTCTACGCCCCCAGAGCGGCTTCCTCTTGTCGAGGCCGGGTGGGCATACCCAGGGCCCTGGGCCTGTACGAGACCTATCCTTTCTGGTTCACCCTTTTTCACAATCTGGGTTTTAGGGTTGAACTGTCGCCCCCGTCTTCCAAGGAGATCTTTAATTCGGCCTTGGACACGATTCCCTCCCAAACGGTCTGCTATCCGGCCAAGCTGGTCCACGGTCACATCCTGGCTTTGCTTAATTCCCGGCCTGATTTTATTTTCTTTCCGGCCACGCCCAGGGAACTGCCGACCATATACGGCACGGTCGATCGCTACAATTGCCCCTTGGTTGGGAGTTACCCTGAGCTAATCCGCCTAAACCTTGACGCCATCGCCGACAGCGGGATCAGGTTTTTAACCCCCTTCGTTGACCTGGCCGCCAAACCGGGCCGACTGGCCGAAAGACTGGCCCAAGAATTAGGCCATTTGGGCCTTGGCAAGGCCGAACTGAAACAGGCCATCAAAGGGGCCATCAAGGAACAAAGGCTCTACCGCGAGCACGTTCGTCAGGCCGGGGAAAGGGCCTTGGCTCAAATAATCAAAACCAACCGCCGGGCGGTTATCCTGGCCGGTCACCCCTATCATCTCGATCCGGAGATCCACCACGGCATCCCCGATCTGATCACGGCCAACGGCCTGGGCGTTCTCTCGGCCGATTCCATCGATCACTTGGCCCCAGCCAATTTGTCGCTTCGGGTTAGGGATCAATGGATCCCCCATTCCCGGCTTTACCGGGCGGCCGTGGTCTGCTCCACCTACGAAGAATTGGAACTGGTTCAACTAAACTCCTTTGGTTGCGGCCTGGACGCCGTCACCACCGATCAGGTGGCCGAGATAATCAAGGAAGCCGGCAAGGTCTATACGCTCCTGAAAATTGACGAGGGGGCCAATCTCGGGGCGGCCCGGATTAGGGTCAGATCCCTGATCGCCGCCGTCCGGGAAAGGGGCCGGCAAAAAACCAAAAACTCCACCCCGGCCGTTTACGAATATAAACCAGTCACCATGGACCTTGGCAAAGAAAATGAGTACGTACTCCTGTGCCCCCAGATGTCGCCAATACATTTTAGGTTCCTGGCCCCGGCCCTGTCGCCCATGGGCTATGACATACGGCTTATCCAGAAATTGGAGAGAGAGGCCGTTGAGGAAGGACTTAGATACGTAAACAATGACGCCTGTTTTCCGGCCCTGGTCTCCATCGGGCAGATAATTCATGAACTTAAGAAAGGCGATTTTCCCAAAGACCGGGTGGCCGTTTTAATGAGCCAAACCGGCGGCGGTTGCCGGGCCTCCAATTACGTGGCCTTTTTGCGAAAAGCCCTAGCCGACAGCGATCTGGGCCAGGTGCCGGTTTGGCCGCTCTCTCTGTCCGGCCAGACCCAGGGCCCAGGTTTTCACATCGATCGCTCGGCCTGGCGCCGGGTTTTGATGGGCTTACTGACCGGGGACATGCTCCAAAGGCTGTTACTGGCCAGCCGGCCCTATGAAAAAAGCCCGGGCGCGGCCGAGGCCCTTTTCGAAAAATGGGTGGCCAAGGCCACTTTGGCCGTGACCATTGGCGACAAAAACGCTTTTAAGGCCAATATCGAGGCCATGGCCGATGATTTCGCCGCCCTGGATCTTTTTCCCCCCGATCGGCCCCAGGTGGGCGTGGTTGGGGAGATTTTGATTAACTTTCACCCTGAGGCCAATAACCAAGTCGTGGCCATCCTGGAGTCCGAAGGCGGCCAAGCCGTTTTGCCGGAATTGACCGATTTTTTTCTTTACTGCCTTTACGACGAAGTTTACCGTCGAGATTTTTTGACCGGAAGCCGGATAACCAAATGGATCAATGGTTTTTTGATTGGTTTTATTGAAAAATATCGCTCATCCCTGCGAAAAGCCCTGGCCAAGCACCCCCGCTTTGGCCACCTAAACTCATTTAAGGAACTTAAACAAGCCGGGGAAGGCCTGGTTTCCCTGGGTAACCAAAGCGGCGAGGGTTGGTACCTGGCCGCGGACATGGTCCTGATGTTGGAACACGGCATAAACAACATCCTCTGCCTACAACCCTTTGGCTGCCTGCCTAACCACATCACCGGTAAGGGCGTGGTCAAAGAACTCAAACGCCGCTACCCCGAGGCCAACCTGGCCGCCGTTGACTACGATCCCGGGGCCTCGGAAGTGAATCAACTAAACCGCATCAAACTCATGATGACCGTGGCCAAGGCCATGAAAAGCCGAGATAGCCTCCGCCTGGTCCAGCCAGACCAAATCCAAGCGGCCAATTAGCAAAAAAGCCTGACCCGGGGTCAGGCTTTTTTTTCGCTAATTGGCCTGGTTAAAAATCCAAGCCCATCAGTAAGTTACCAGAGTGGGCCAGAGCGGGCCGGGTTTTTCGGGACTTGCCCTTTAAACGGCCCTATTGGGGTCTAGGAGCCTTTTGACCACTGGGCCGCTAGGGTGGTAGCCAGGTCACTGGCCAAAGGCCTCTAGGGGGCTAATTTGGCCGTTTACGGGGCCATTGGCCAGGGGGGCAGAGCTTTTTTTTTCGCTTGTACCGGGGCCGGCCATCATGGCCGGGCTGGTACAATTTTTTGATTTTTAATTCTAAAAGTCGCTAAAGCATGTTGTATAAACTTGTTTTAGTGATTTTTTTTTTGTTAGATGTTGAAATTATGAAAAAAAATAATATTTTTTTTTATAAGACAGTAAAATTTTTGCTTTTAAAGAATATTTAGGCCTTTAACCGTTGTTTGGTTAAACTTGACCCGGTGGTCAAGTTTGACCAAATAGGTTTAAGCCTAGGTTTTTATTGGCTAATCTTAAAATTCTTTGGCCAAGTCCGGCCGGGCTTTTTGAAAAAAACCAAAAATTAACGGGCGGCTGGGTTGGACTTGGGGGCTGCCCTGGTGAAATAATATAAATGATAATGGATTTTAAAAATCCGTTATTATTGTCCGAGAGGGCCGGGCCGGGCTGAAAAAAATTTTAAAAATTTATTTTTCACAACATCTTGTGGGCTGGAAGATTGGCCATGGGCTGATTGGTGTTGGGCTGTGGGGATTGGAGGGGACTGGTGGGGTGTCCAAGTAAAATTATAGGTCAAAGGCTGTTTTTTTTCTTGACGAGAGGGGACCCCCGGGTTAAACTCAGCTTACGTGTTTTTTTTCGATTCGAGCTTCTAAAAGCCGCGAGAGAAAAGAGAACCCGTGGTGAAAAAGACAATAATCGCCCCATCTTAGGTAGTTTTTGGCCAATTACTGGCCTAAAAAAAAGACCAAGCCCATGCCCGCCGTCTCCGTCACATTTAAAGGTCGTCAGCCCCACGTCATTGACGAAAAGGGCCGTCTCATACTGCCCAGTCAGTTTCGGACCCTTCTGACCCTTTCAAGAGACCCCAGCTCGGTCTACTTGGGCAGTTACCCTGGCACCAAATTCGTCAGCGTTTATCCCAGTGAGCGCTGGGAAGAACTCTGCCAGAGCTGGAAGGACGAAAAGCGCTTTCCCAATACCACGGTCATGCTAAAGGGCCAGAGGCTGTTTTTTTCCAATATCGAGCAGGTCACCGTCGATCGGACCGGCCGGGTCACCATCCCCAGCCATTTTCGGGAAAGGGCCCAACTCAAGAACGAAGTCTTGGTCATAGGCGTGGCCGAAAAAATGGAGATCTGGAACCCGGCCAATTTGGAAGAATACGAAAACAGCGAAAGCCCCAGCTGGGGCGAAAGCGGAATCGAAAGGGCCAGGCCCGAGGGCCAGGTCTTCGAAGAGGTTAGGCTGCCTGAGTACTAAGGCCGCCTTAAGGGAAAATGCCCAAAAAGTCTTTAAGCAAAGCCCTTAAAAAGCCAGGCCGGGGCCCAAGAGATCAGTCAAACGGGCTAGCCGGCTCAAGACCGCTTGAAGATCTCCTGGCCAGCCGTTTGGAAGAACCTTTCTCGGGTGACCAGGACAGCCTTAGTTGGTCTAAGGCCTTTGGGCACCTCCCGGTCATGGTTGAGCAAACCATGGAGTGTTTACGGGTTAAAAGTGATGGTTTTTACGTGGACGGCACTCTGGGCGGCGGCGGTCACTCCAGGGCCATCTTGGAGCGCCTGGGCGAAAAGGGCCGCCTTTTGGCCTTGGACATCGATCCCGAGTCCTTAAAATGGGCCCAGGCCTGGGGCGGCGGTGATGCCAGGCTGTCCTTGGAAAGACTAAGTTTTGCCGAGCTGGGCCAGTACTTACGGGCAAAGGGCTTGGGCCCGGCCGACGGCTTGGTGCTGGACCTGGGCTTTAATTCCCGGCAACTATTTGACCAAACCAGGGGTTTTTCCTTTGCCCAGGCCGGACCCCTGGACATGCGCTTGGATCCCAGATTGCCCCTGACGGCCGGTCAAATCATCAACGGCTATCCGGAAGCCAAACTGGCCGAAATTTTTTGGCGCTACGGCCAAGAAGGCTCGGCCAAGAAACTGGCCAGATTAATCGTCCAAAGGCGCGACCAAGAGCCCCTAGCCAATACCCTGGAACTGGCCGCCTTGGTGGAAAAAGCCCTTTACCGGCCCGGGCCAAAAGCCAAGATCCATCCGGCCACCAAAGTTTTTATGGCCTTAAGGCTAGCCGTTAACGGTGAATTGGAGACTTTAGAAAAATTTTTGACCCAGGCCAGAAGCTGCCTAACTCTAGGTGGCATAATGGTCATCATAAGCTTTCACTCATTGGAGGATCGCTTGGTTAAACTAGCCCTGCGGGGCCAGAGCCTTCCAGAAAATGAGCCCATTACTGGTCATAAAAATTTGATTAAGCCGGCTTTTGGCGGACCCAAGTCCAAAAAAGGCCATTTTCATAAGGCCAAACAAGATGGCCCGGTCACCCTGGACCATCTTAAGGAGGCCCCCAAACCCCAAAGCCCGTATCGGTTGCTTCACAAAAAGGCTCTCATCCCAACCGAAGCGGAGATAAACCAAAATCCCCGATCCCGATCAGCCAAACTCCGGGCGGCCCAGGCCGTTTGATGGTTTGGCTGATGGTTCCCAGGGCTGGACCTTTCTTTTTTTTCTTTTTTTAGGTTGAATTTTGTTTTGTTTGGCGATTTGTGTTCGTAAATACCAAGATCGTGATTGATTTTAGTAATAGACCGAACTTTTCGGAAAAATAATCTTTGATTGATTCATTTTTAGTGGTGAACTTATCTTTTCTAATATCATTGAATGAAATTGACTTTTAGTGGTGAACTTATCTTTTCTAATATCAAGCGATGAAATTGACTTTTTCGCGGTGAACTTATCCTTTCTTAAAACCAAGGTATGAAATTGACTTTTTAGCGACCTCCTTTTTGTA
>JAITJP010000480.1 GCA_031278835.1 Deltaproteobacteria bacterium | reverse complement strand
CCCCCGAGTGGACCGGCAAGGCCATAAAATTAGACGAGATCCTTCACGCCGTAGAGAGGCAGTTCATTAAGCTGGCTCTCGAAAACAGTAACGACAATAAGACCGAGGCGGCCAACGCCCTGGGTCTTTCCAGGCGATCCTTTCAGCACCGTATCGATAGGACCAATTATGAACAATACGCCAGCAAAAACGACCAATAACCACGAGAAAATTAAGTTATATAACTATAGAAAACCTGTTGATGAGAATAATACGCCGATAAAAACCAATATTTTTAATCATTTAAACTTTTTTCAAATCCACGTCCACGTGGCTTGGACAACTAATGGGGCTAAACCAATCTTAACTAGAGAGATTTGTTATAGTTTAAACAATTTAATCAAAGAATTTACCGACAAGCGCTCCTTGGAAATTTTAAACGGTGAAATAAACCGCGACTCGGTTTACATGTTCCTAAACCTAAATCCCAAAACTTCCCTTGAGACCTTGGTGAATAAACTTAAACAATTTACTTCAGATGGTTTATATCGCATGTTTCCCGCCCTTTCCCGAGAGTATCCCGACGGTCAAATTTGGTCCCAAGGCTACCTTTGTCTAAGCGAGGGCAAACTAGGCAATGAAGTTAAAGAGTATTTTAAAGAACAAACCAACCTGGCCCTTCAAAAAGCCCGATAAAACCGGCCCCAAGAAAAACCGCTTTTAAAAAAAAGTGAGGCTTAAAAAATAGCGCCTTTTGAAAATTCAAAAAAAATGGCCAGGGCCTTCCAAGTGGGCCTGAAATAAAAGGCCTTTTTGTGACCAGGCAATATCGCCATAGATAAATCGTTTTCATTGATGACTGATAATTTAGGCCAAAATTTCGCCCGAAAAGGTTTGCAGTAAAAAAAAGGCTCCATAAAAATTTCGGCCGAAAAGGTTTGAGCAAAAAAAAAGGCTCCATAAAAATTTCGGGCCCATAAAATTTTAGGCTCCAAAAATTTTACCAGTTTGGTGGCTTTTTTCAGCTCTAGGTTTTAAGTCTTTGCTTCTAAAACCAGAGCCTTTTATTGGCCCTTGGAACGCTAATTACCGTCGTTTTAACTTTAACTTAAACTTTTATTTGGGGTAATTTTACTTTTCTAACTTTTATTTTTTTATAAACAATTTATAATAAACATTATACCTTGATGGTTGTTTTTTTTACTCGTGGGCCTCTTAATCGCCCGGTTAATTTTTTCTATTTTTATTTTTCCATGAGAGTTTTAAAGACTTTTATTTACTAAAATGTTTGATTATTGTCATAAGCGTTTTTTTCTTTGGTTAATCATAAATACAAGTCCCGTTGTTAAGTTTAACTAATTATTTTTGCCAAGTAGAGACGTTTTCGCTTTTTTAACTTATCGCTTTCCCTTTTGGCTAACCCAATAAGTTTTTTTTTATCCAATGGGTTTTGGTTAAGGGTTTTTGACCAGGTGATTGGGACCAGAAGTTTGAGACCAAAAGTTTTAGGTCAGGTGTTTGGGACCAGGTGATTGGGAAAGCGCGTTAGGCCAGGAATTCCGTTAAAGCCTTACTAACCTTGATTAATTTTATGATCAAGGCCATAATTTAGGCTTAATTGAGGAAAATTATGTTACAAGAAGTTATTGAAAAAAAAGGAACTGGCCAAAATGGTTGGGCTTACGTAAGTCTGGCCATGGATTCATGTAAAACCTTGACCAATGATCCGGCCCAAGCTTGGCGGTTAACCGATCGATGGAATAACGTGGCCGTGGTCAGCGACGGCTCAAGCGTTCCTGGATTGGGTGACATCGGTCCTTTGGCCTCTTTGCCATTGGTCGAGGAAAAGGGCAGACTGCTTTCCAAACTGGCCGACATTTCGGCCTTTCCCTTGGTTTTGGGTACCAAGGCCTTAGACGACGCCGTGACCACCATCACTTCCCTGGCCCCCTCCTTTGGGGTCGTGAATTTGGAGGCGATGAACGAAAACACTTCCTTGGAGATCAGACTTCGCTTGGCCGAGTTTGACGAGTTGCCGGTCTACCAAGATACCCAGGACGGATTGCCGGTTTTGAGCTTGGCGGCTCTATTAAACTCAATCAAGGTTTTGGGTAAAAAAATGTCCGATATCAAGATGGTATTGGTCAGTAACGAAATCGAGGCCCTGCCCATGGTGGATTTTTTTAGACTGGCCGGGGCTTCTGACATCGTTGTCTGCGATCGCAGTGGGGCCATCCATAAGGGCCGACCTGGGGCCACCAACTGGATTAAAGAAGAGTTGGCCCAAAAAACCAACCCCAGGCTGGTTAAGGGTAATCTAGCTAAGATCATCGGCGGGGCCGACGTTTTGGTGATTTTGTCCCCAAACATTACCCTCATAAAAGATCTGGCCGGGTCCATGGCTGGCGATCCGATAATCTTTAACCTAACCGATCAAAAAGTCGATTTTGGCCAGGCGGCCATAAGCGCCGGCCTTGGCCCCAATCAGGTCAATGAGTTAAGTTCTTGTTTGGTTTTTCCGGGCATTTTGCGGGGCGTTTTGAACGCCCGGGCCCGGGTCATAAACGCCGCCATGAAGATGGCCGCGGTCTTGGCTTTGGCCAAACTGGTGCCCGAGGCCGAGCTGGGTCCGGATTTTATCGTGCCTTCGGTGACCAAGCCAAATTTGGTGGCCAGCTTGGCCGAGGCCGTCTCCACGGCGGCCGCGGCCAGTGGGGTCAGCCGTTTTCTATGACCCCGCCGGGACAGGTCCCCGATCTCCTGGGCCAGTCGGAAAACCTTTTGGCCGTTAAGGAACGCCTTTCCTTGGTAGCCAAGGTTGACCGGCCCGTTTTGATTTTGGGCGAGAGGGGGACGGGCAAAGAATTGGCCGCGGCCAGATTGCATTTTCTTTCCCAACGTTGGCAAGGTCCTTATTTGACCTTAAACTGCGCCGCCCTGGCCCCGGGGCTTTTGGACGCCGAACTCTTTGGCCACGAGGCCGGCGCCTTTACCGGGGCCATCCGCCGTCGCCAAGGCCGCTTTGAGGCCGCCGACGGGGGCACCTTGTTTTTGGACGAAATAAGTCACCTAACCATCCAAGCCCAGGCCAAGATCCTTCGGGTGGTCGAGTACGGAAGTTTCCAGCCCGTGGGCGGCACTTTGGAGCGAAAGGTTGACGTTCGGGTCATCGCCGCCACCAACGCCGACCTAAGGCGCATGTGTCAGATTGGCACCTTTTTGCCCGATCTCTGGGATCGCTTGAGTTTTGAGGTCATCACCTTGCCGCCCCTGCGCGATCGCCCCGGTGACGTCACTTTTTTGGCCCATTATTTCGGGGCCCGCATGTCCCAAGAACTTCAGCTCTCCCAACCGCCAAGCTTTTCCCAAGAAGCCCTGCTGGCCCTGGACAATTACCCCTGGCCGGGAAACGTCCGGGAGCTTAAAAACATGGTCGAAAGACTGGTTTACCGGTCAGCCAACGAGGCCGCGGAGCCCATTGGCCAAAAGGCCGTGGAGTCCTTCATGGCCGCCTCGCTTGAAAACCCCGTCCAGCAATCGGACCAAAATAACCCCCCTTTGGCCCCACCGCCCCATCAAGTCGACTTTTGGCCAAACCAAGCCAGCCTCCCCAAAGCCGCCAGTCCAGGCCCAAGTCTAGGTCCCAGCCCAAGTCCAGGCCCAGGCCCAAGTCCAGGTCCAAGCCCCAGTCCCAGCCCAAGCTTCCCTCTGTCGCCGGGTCAGTTTGACGAGCTAATGCGCCAACAAGGCTTAAAATTAATCGACCAGGCCATGGAACAAGCCAATCAAAACCAGATCCTGGCCGCCAAACTCCTGGGCCTGGGCTACCACCGCTTCCGTTCCCTAAGACGAAAATTTTCCGCCCCCAAGAGCCCGGGCGAAAAAGAATAATTATTTACTAACCGTTTTTCCCAATTTACCCACAATTAAGTCATATTTCCATTAAACTACTTAAAAATTCTTTTACTCTCAAAACTCGTTTGGTCCCGAAATACTTTTAAACACCCTTTGAACGATTTTTAAACAACTTTTACGCAACCCATTAGCTTGGCCCGGGGGATAGCCCAATCTTTGAACAATCATTGAACAATCTTTGAACGGCTTTTTGACTTGCCTTAAAGGCCACAGGTCTTAAACGGGGCGCCAGGCGCCGGTGAGGTCGGGCGGAGAGGCTTAAGGCCTGACCGGGGTGGATTTTTGGGCTGATCGACCGATGGGCCAGCCGGGCAGGGGGAGATTTTTTATCCGAAGGCTTTGCTTATGGAGGCGCCGGTAAGGACTTATCCAGGGCTGGTCCAAAAGGGTGGAGGAAAAATAAACGGCCCTCCAGCCGGCTTGGCTAAAAAAGCCAGACAGCTTGGTTAAGCTAGCGGGCCGGTTAAGCCTAGGCCCGATTATTTGGGCTAGGTTTTTGGGTTCAATTTGACCAAAGTAGGGGGCGATTATGAAGGGGGCTTTAGTCGAGGCCTTAAGGAAGCGCCATGGTCGAGGGCAGGCTGAGGGCAGGCTGGTCTGAAATTTCGATTTTAACGGGGTCTACGAGGCCGCCCTGGCCCCGGGGCATGGGTAGGGCGGTTTCCAGTACCCTAAAGCCAAATTTCGCCTTAGCCGGGCTAAAAACGGGCCTAGCGGCCGAATGGTTTTTTGGGCCGAACTTAGGATTTATCGCGCTTAAAAAAATTTATGGCTCTGGTAATAAGCTTTTTAACTCCGTTTACCAATGAAAAAACAACTCTAATAACTAGCACCAAAGCTATTAGGACAATTTTTAGAACCAATATGACTAAATTTATAGGCAAAAGAAGTATTGTTAAAATCTTCTTTTTTGTTGATATTCTATATTCATAACTCGGTAACCACGGGGATAATATTAATTTATCATCATTTTTTAGTGGACCATCTTCATCGAATGTACCAATATTATAGTTAAAATCAATATGGCTCTTCTTTTTATAGAACTCTAACCACAACGAATGGGTCTTAACAATGTTAATTCCATTCTCGTCATTACCGGCGAGCGATTTCATTTGGTTAAATTGATATTCAGAAAGCGCTTGCTCCGCGGCCTTTTGCCACCAGCGCTGGCTTTTTTCAAGGTCAATCGGTCGGTCTAGGCCCAGGCCATACTGTAAGGCCAGTACGCATTGAGATTCAACGAATCCCCCTTTGGCGGCCATGGTCCACCAATAAAAGGATTTTTCCAAGTCTCTTGGTACGCCTTCTTCACCTTGGTAGTAAAGTAGGCCAAGATTGTGTTGGGCGTTTAAAAACTCCAGTTTGGCGGCCTCGGTCCACCATGACTCGCTATTAACAAAATTTTTTCGAGGGAAAACCAGACCATAAGCGTAGAGCACTCCAATATTAAATTGAGCCTCCGCGTGGCCTTTTTCGGCGGCCTTGGTTAAGCAGGAACCGCATTTTACGCTGTCTTTTATTTCGTCATCAGCTTTAATGTAAAGTACGCCAAGATCGTTTTGAGCGTCTAAATTTCCTTGTTTGACGGCTTTTTCAAGCCAAAAGATGGCCTTTTTATCATCTTTTTCTACTTCGTTACCAAGATGAAAAATATTTCCCACCAGGCGCTGAATATAAGGGTTACCAAGCTCGGCGGCTTTTTCAAAGTAACTAGCCGCCGTTTCTAGATTTTTTTTGAGGCCAAATTTACCCTTATAAAGGTCGGCCAGGACCAATCCGGCCAAATCTAAGCCTAGCTCGAGGGCCTGGCTTAGATGGTCGATAAATTCTTTCAATTTAACCGGCCATTTGACCTTATTTAAATACTCAAAACCGGGATTTTCTTCAGGAATATCGTGGTTGAACAGCGCGGTTTCCCAGATTTCGACCAGCTCATCAATGCCTGGGATTTTTTCGACTTGGCAACGCTCAAAACCATGGTAGCCTCTGGTGGGTTCGTATTCTGAGCATTGGCGAGTTTCTTCGGGCTCATCAAGATCTTCAAGGTTAGAATCTTCCGATTCCACTATTTGTTGAATATACGAGCGTAGTAGATTGTTGGCCTCTGGATGACCGAGTTCCGCCGCTCTGTGAATATGCTTAAGGCCTTTAACCATATTTTCCTTATGCATATGGCCTTTAACCATACCTTCCTTAAAATATTTAAGGCCGTGCTCAAACTGGACCTCCGCTTCTCTATCAGAGTCTTTGTTGACTGGGCTATTTCTGAAAGGCCTTTTATTGCGCTTATTCAAGCTTTAATCCTCAAAATAAAATATAAATTATGAAAATTGTTTATTTTTTTTATGATTAAAAGATAAAATTTAATATTTTTATCTTTTTATATATATTAACAAAAAAATTATTGAAAATAGGTCATCAAAACGGTGCCATAATGACATTAATCATTAATTTAAGGCGCCAGTGAGCCTTGGCCCGAGCTGGCCCAAGGCGACTTTTTAGTTTTGGGCAAGGCGGTTGGTCAGTATAAGCGCGCTGCCTATATTGATTTTTCATAATATAACACATAATGGTCACGTTTTTCAAAAAAACAACTATATTGAGTGGGGGCCAGCTGAGTAAGCCCACGCCCTTTGGCTCCCAGGCCAAAATGATTGGCCCAAGGCCAGCCCAAAAGGCCCCAGGCACCTGGCGAAAAAAAAATCATGGCCTGGGTTGGGCCGGATCGGGCCCGGTTTTAGGCGCCAAGGCCTACGACCATGGCCCGAGGGCCTTTTGTACGAAATTTTTTTAAGGCTAAAATAAAGAGTTTACGCCGATTAATTTATCATTTTAGTTAAATAAGTTTTACAAAAAAACATTTTTACCAGTTATTAAACTATTTGGCTTTGGCAAAATTCCTGTCATTTTATTATATTTAGCGATTTTATCCGAATTTTTTGTCATTACCTAAGGTTGTATGTCAAATTAATAACCAAGTCATGTTACCGTTACTTGCCCAATGGGCCTCCCTGAGAAGTTACCGTAGAATTCCATTAGGAATAACTTTTTTTGTAATA
>JAITJP010000367.1 GCA_031278835.1 Deltaproteobacteria bacterium | reverse complement strand
ACCTGGGCAATATGCCCCCGGTTTTTTGGGAAACGGAAAAGGGCCGATATATCCTGGAGTACGGCAATCTCTCCACCGAAGAACTTCAAATACTACGTAAAAACGGCTTTAACATAATTTCCAGCCCCAAGGAGTTTAGGCCGGTTCTAAAATCCATACTGGATACGGAAAACATCACTCTGGGAGGAAATTTGGTCCTAAACGGCAACTCGACCGGAGGCCCTTCGATTGAACTGACCATCGCCGGTCAGAGTTTTCAGTTTAACGGGCGCAGCTATCTTTTTACCCCAGTCAGCCTGCCCGACAACATGACCTCCCTGGATCCCAATCAAAACGTGGTGGTTCTCCATTATCGCCAAGGCCCGGCCACGGTTTACTCCAGTACTTCCCGGGTCCCGGCTTCTCCGGCCCCGGCTTCGGCCGCCCCGGCCAGCCCCTCGCCGGCCGGGCCCCAGGGCGCGGTCTCGGGTTCCTTAAGCGACGCGGCGGCCAGGGACCTGACGGCCGAGACCTTGACCGATGGGGCCGGTACGGCTACGATCACGGTTGAACCCGAATGACGATTTTTCGCCCCGAGTTCGGCCATATAGCTTATAATGAGCCTTGTGGCTTTTTATAAAGGAGGCTTTGTCGCCCTCCCATACCGCGCGCGGGCGGTCGGTTTTTTACGGTCGTTCACCAGAAATGAGTCGCGATGGTTTGGCATTTTTCTTTAAACTCTCAGGACGATAGCTTACCCCTGTCTACGCAGGCAAGGCTTCTGACTGCCGCCGGTCTGGCCCAGGTGGAGTTAATCATCACCAGGGTCCCTCCGCGGCCGGAACCCGAGAGTTCCGCCCCGGCCCCCAATCCCGGAGCTAAGCCGGCCTCCAATCCCGGGGCCAGCCAAAACCCCAATCCTGGAGCCAGCCAAAGCCCCAATCCTGGGGCCAGCCCGGCTCCCAGCCAAAGCGCCCCTAATCAATCCAACAATTCTGGCCCAACCCTGGTGCCCAGCCCCTCGGCTAATGCGGGCGCCAGTCCGGAAATGGCCCAAGCCCCAGAAGGTGATTGGCGATTTGAGTTTGAGTATGACCAAAGCTTACTTAGGCTGATCGGCGAGGACGATTCTTTCGTGCCCAGGACCCCGGAGGCTTTTTACAACGGCTATCTCCATTACCAGGACCAAGAGGCCCTGATTAAAATCATGGGCGATTTGATAAACAAGCTCAAAGACGGTTTTGAGTTAAGTCATTTGCTGTGGGATTCCAACCTGGGGGCTTTTCGGAAGGCTTTTTCCGTGGGCCTGGTCTCGGAAAGAAGCCATGAGCAAATTAAGGTTTCCATTTTAACCAGGCACGACCAGGGCCAGGAGATTAACTATTTCCTGAACCAAGGCGATGTTCAGTACCCTTCCGGCGAGATGACCAGCGATGAGATTTGCAATTACCAATTGATGCTCGATTCCATGCCCATGGCCTGCAGCCTCTGGGACCGAGAACTTAAGCAAATCGATTGCAACCGGGCGGTTATTCCCATCTTTGGTATTCCCGACAAAAGATCCTATTTTGATTATTTTCCCACCCTGTCCCCGCCTTTCCAGCCCGACGGCCGTTTGTCCGAGGAAGCCTTTCCCAAATACATCCAAAAAGCCTTTGACGAGGGGCAAATAAATTTTGAGTGGCTCTTTCAAAACATCAACGGCGACGCCATTCAGTCGGAAGTTTTTTTGGTTAAGGTTGACGGCCCCGACGATGACTTGATTCTTTGCTATTTTAGGGACATGAGAAAGTTGCGGGCGGCCGAGGCCCAGGTGGAAAGGGAAAGGATTTTACTGCAAAAGATCCTGGACAATTCCCCGGTGGCCTTTTTGATCAGCGTCGATGGCGACATTAGGTTCATCACCCCCTTTGCCCGCCAGACCCTGGGCTTAAACATAAACGAGTCAATACTCAAAATTTACGCCGACGCTGACGAAGCCGAAAGGGTCATGAGGACTTTGGACCGGAAAGGCAAACTGGCTTGGCAGGAAGTCCAGGTCCTGGATAACCATGGTGAGATCCGCCACATGCTGGTTAACGCCTTTAAAAGCGAGTATGGGGGCGACATTGGCCTAATGTTCTGGCTTATGGACGTAACCGAGATGGCCGAAAAAGAAAGGGCTCTCTCCGAGGCCCGGGAAGCGGCCGAGGCCAGCACCCGCAGTAAGAGCGAGTTTTTGGCCAACATGAGTCACGAAATCAGAACCCCCATGAACGCCATCATTGGCTTAAGTCACCTTTGTCTCCAAACCGAACTCGATACCCAGCAGTATGAATACGTCTACCGGACCCAGACGGCCGCCAAGACTTTGCTGCGCATCATTAACGATATTTTGGACTTTTCCAAGATCGAAGCCGGCAAGATGGAGATGGAGCAAATCGAGTTCCGCTTAGACGAGATCATCAGCGAGACCATGGAAATGCAGTCCCTTAAGGCGGCCGAAAAGGGTCTGGAATTTTATCTCGATATTCCCGAGGTCATGCCCCAGACCGTGGTCGGCGATCCGGTCCGCTTGGCCCAGGTCTTAAATAACTTAATCAGTAACTCAATTAAGTTTACGGCCACCGGTGAAATTGGCGTTAAGGTGGAACTCTTGGAAGAAATCACCCAGACCTGCACCTTACGTTTTACGGTCATCGATAGCGGCATTGGCATGACCCCGGAGCAGATAAGTCACCTGTTTACGCCCTTTACCCAGGCCGATACCTCGACTACCCGGAAATACGGCGGTACTGGTTTGGGTCTGACCATCTCCAAGCGCTTAGTTGAGATGATGCAGGGCCAGGTCTGGTGCGAGAGCACCCCCAACAAAGGCAGTACCTTTACCTTTACCGTGCGCTTTGGCCTAACCAGTCCCTGGGTGCCCGAGTCCAAAGCCCCGCCCTACAAGGATTACCAGGCCCTGGCCGTGGACGATAACCCCTCGGCTTTACATATTTTAACCAAAAATCTTAGTAACCTGGGTTTTAAGGTCTCCAAGGCCGTTTCCGGCGAAGCGGCCGTGACCAGGACCACTTCCTTCAAAGACAAAAACGAAAAAATGCCCGATCTGGTGGTCATCGATTACCAGATGACCGGCATGACCGGCCTGGAGGCTTGGCAGACCATTTTTAAGAGCATGCCCAGGGCCGTGGGCATTTTGACCGTAAACGGCCTGTGCCCCCATGAGCTGCAAACCGAGGCCAAGGAAGCCGGTTTTAAGGCGGTTATTTCCAAGCCCTTGTCCCTAAACTCCCTAACCGGAACCCTGTCCGGCTTACTCGATAAGGCCCCCCAAGCCCCCAAGACCAGGAAACGGTCCCGCTCCGAGGCCAGCGAACTGGTGGCCCACCTGAAGGGCTCGCTCATTCTCCTAGTCGAGGATAACGAAGTTAACCAACTGGTGGCTACCAGTATCCTCAAAAAGGCCGGCTTTACCGTCAAGGTGGCCAACAACGGCAAAGAAGCCATTGACATGATCCAGCGAGACCCCTACGAGCTGGTCCTCATGGATATCCAAATGCCCGAGATGGACGGCCTTGAGGCCACCAAAATCATCCGGGGCATGAACGGCTACGACACCATCCCCATCGTGGCCATGACCGCCCACGCCATGAGCGGCGACCGGGAACTAAGCATTAAGTCCGGCATGAACGATCACGTCAACAAACCCATCGACGTCAACGAACTTTTTAAGGCCATCGCCAAATGGCTGCCCGCCAACAAAAACCAACCCGCCTCCAGTGAGGTCCCCAGCGAACCCAAGATCGGCTCCACCAGCCTTTAAGCCCCAGGGCCTGAAATTACTTTCCGGTTGGCCCATGGCCCATCGGGAGCGGATCCCGGGGGGATCTGATCCCCATGGGTTTGCCCCTTTAAACGGTCAAAAAGGGGCCTGGCAGGGCCTCCAGCCCCGCATCCGGTAAAAATGTACCCGCCCGGTGGGGCCAGGCCGCCCTGGGGCGATTTGACCCGTTTATTGGCCTGTTTTGTAACTGGGGGTAGATATTGGAAATTTTTTTTGGGCCGGCTAGCTGGCCTGATTGCTAAATTAGGGCCATTTTTTTAAAATTTCCACCAAGCTCTGGCCAGTAATCTTAAATTTATATTTTTTACTTAAAAACTCTTTTAAGTTAATAGTGGTTATGGGAATATTAGAAAAAATCATGCTTGATCCTAATGAATCATTACTCAAAAATGGCCCAGGGGCTAAGCGCTTTTCCCAGGACTCGGCCCTGATTTTGGCCGGGGGCCGCTCGGTCCGCATGGGCTATGACAAAAAAAAGCTAATGCTGGGCGGGCGCTCGGTTTTGGAAAAGCTTTTGGCCGAACTGGGGGCCCTTTTTGGACAGGTTTTGGTCTCATCCAATGACCCAGTTAAGGGCCTGGAGGTCTTCCCAGATAGCCTGGGGGCCGGACCCTTGGCCGGAATTTATCAGGGTTTGTCCCATTGCCCCACAGCCTGGTTATACGTCATCGCTTGCGACATGCCCTTCCTTAATCCCGATTATATCGGCTATTTGCGGGAAATGGCCGCTTCGGGCCACTATGACGTCTGTTTGACCCTGGGCCCAGGCGGGCGCTACGAGCCCTTTAATGCCTTTTATTCCAAGAACTGCCTCGGGGTCATCCGAGAAGCTCTGGAAAAGGGACATTACCAGGTCCGGGCGGCTTTGGACCGTTTAAGGCTGGCCCTAATTGACCAGCAAGTGGCCCAAAGCTTTGGCTCCGAAGCCATCTTTTTCAACATCAATCGCCCCGAGGACTTAGAACAAGCCGAGGCCAGCTTGGTCCCAAAGCTTTCAAAAAAACCGGGCCCGGGCCCGGGCCAGTGCTAAATTTTTGAGTTTTTTGACCCTTTTTTTAGTAAAGGAGAGCCTTATTGGCTATTAAAAAATTTTCTGATTAAGTTAAAATAAGTAAAGGAGAGCGTTAAGGGCTATTAAAGAGTTCCATAATTGGGTTGAAATTTGCGCTTTTCCCTTTGATCTATTAGGAATTATGGCGGTTTTTTAAAAAATATGGCCTAATAGATTTTGTGAATGGGTTTATTTCAAAAAATAGTGATGAGCAGGTAAATTATGGTGAGGGTTTACTGGCTTTGACCTTGGCCAGCTTTTCCATAGGGCCTAGGAATTTATATCCCTTAAATGAGTCATCGAGGCAATTAATTTTTCCCCTGGCCTTTGATGGCCTTATTGATGGGGCCAATTATAGCGATGCAGCCCTGGCTGACTTATTGGAGGCCATTGGTAATTTTGGGGCCAGTTAGTTTTATGTAAAATTTAGCCGGCCTATCCGGCTTCAAGAAGCAAATTTACTGGAGGCCAAAAGTGTTCTGGCCGATAGTACTCTTTTTGGTGACCGGGCTAGGTAGATTAGGCCTGCAAATCTAAAAATATCTGGTCAATTGGAGATCACCCACTAACATAACTTGAAATACTCAAAGGATGTACATTTTTGTGGGCAGGTCAACATTAAAAGTTTCATATATATTCCTAAGCGAAGGTGAAGGAATATCAGGAAGATGAAAATTTTTATCTTCATAAACTTTTGTGCCATGTCTACTTAATATGTCAAAAACAGCCGAGGGTGATAAGTGAATATTTTTCCGCTTTTCAAGAATCCTTCGCATGTGAACCTGGGCTATGGCAGCCATAAATACAACCATGAAATGTCCTCTCAGGGTTTCATGACAATGAGTTCGTAGAGGCAGCAAATCTAAGTCATTTTTGGCAAAATCGAAGATCTGCTCTATGTCTTCTTGGCGCTCATGGTAAAATGGCAAAACTTCATTTTTTAACAACTTCATTGATGAAATAAGTATGAATATACCTCTCTTTCTGAGTTTTTCTTGAATTTGCGCGATTTCTTTTTCGTCGGCAAGGTCATAATTGAAATTTCTCAGAATATTAAATTCTTGCTTGTTTGCTTCGAATAAATCCTTACATATGTAAGCATATAAGTTCATGGTACCGATGTCATCAACTTTGATGACTTTTATCTTCATGAAT
>JAITJP010000356.1 GCA_031278835.1 Deltaproteobacteria bacterium | reverse complement strand
AAATAGCCTGAGCCCTGGCCAAGCCCTGATCGGCGGCCAGGCGCAAGTATTTATTGGCCTGGGCCAGATCTTTTTCTACACCGTAGCCATGAAAATAAGAATAAAATAACTGAGCCTGAGCCTCGTCAAAGCCCTGATCGGCGGCCATTTTGTAATATTTAAAGGCCTGGACGGGGTCTTTTTCCAGGCCTTGGCCTTGGTCGTAGGCTTGACCCAACAATACCTGGGCGCCGGCATGTCCTTGCTCGGCGGCCAGGCGCCAGTATTTAGCGGCCTGAAGCAGATCTTTTTCCACCACTTGGCCTTCATAATAAGCATTACCTAAACGAAATTGAGCTTGATCAAAGCCCTGATCGGCGGACTGGCGCCAGTAGCTAAGGGCTTTAGCCGGGTCTTTTTTTACTACCGTTCCGGTGTCATACATAAAAGCCAATCTGCCCTGGGCATCCAAAAAGCCCTGGTCGGCCGCTTTGGTAAGCCAGCCGATGGCCTTGACCAGGTCCCGTTTTCCATAAGGCTCACCATCAATATAAGCCTCACCGAGGAGATACTGAGCCATGGGCAGCCCCGATTTGGCCGCTTTAATAAGCCATTTTAAACTCTCCTCAAGATTCACCTTTACCCCTTCGCCATCGCGATAAGCCATAGAGACGTTTAATTGGGATAGCGGAAAACCCTTTTCAGCTGAAAGCAGTAAAAACTCAAAGGCTTTTTTTGTATCCTTTTTTACGGATAATCCCACATAATAAGCTAGGCCCATTTCATAAAGTTCGAAGGGGCTAGCCAGTTTAGGATCTTTTAAACGAATATTGGTCATGGTCTGGTTTTTTTCCATGAAAGTGGTCGAGATTTTTATTGGCTGGGCTGAGAAATTTATCTTGAGCCTCTTTGGCCATGGGCTTTAGCCTATTTTTTTACTTAAAAAAAATAAAAAAACAGACAAGGCTTTTTTTTACTGGCCGTTGGTTTGGCCATTGATTTCGAGGAGTATTTCTATGGCAATGGGATTACTTTGTTTGGCGGCCAGTTCAAAATAATGAGTGGCCTGGGCCAGATCTTTTTTGAGGCCCATTCCATCGCGGTAAGCTAAGCCTAGGTTAAAATAACCCGTCTCATTGCCCAGTTGGGCGCCCAGGCGAAAATATTTTAAGGACAAGGTTAAATCTTGTTCAAGACCTAGGCCTTCATGGTAAGCCGCCCCCAAACCGACCAGAGTCTCGGCATGGTTCTGGTCAGCGGCCAAAGGCCAATATTCTACGCCCTTGGCCGGGTCTTTTTCCAGCCCATAGCCTCGATGGTAGGCTAGCCCTAAACAATGCCAAGCCTCGTTATGATCCTGCTTGGCGGCCAAAGGCCAGTATTTAATTCCCAGGGCTAAGTCTGGTTTGACTGCTTGGCCTAACAGGTACACTTTACCTAAATTAATAGAGCGGTCTCATGGCCCTGATCGGCGGCCGGAGGCCAGTATTTAATTCCCAGGGCCAGGTCTTTTTCGACTCCTTGGCCATAAAAGTAGAGCTGACCTAGACTTAATTAAGCGCTCACTTCGCCCTGACCGGTGGCCAATTGGTAATATTGAAAGGCCAGTTCGGGGTTTTTTTCAAGCCCATTTTCAGTGGAATGTAAATTACCCACTTTGAGCTGGGCCGCGGCCAGCCTATTTTCGACGGCCTTTAAATACCAACCAACGGCCTCGACCTGGTTTTGTTCTCCATAGGGCTGGCCGGATTCATAAGCCTCACCCAGGGCAAAGCGGGCCTCAGGGTACCCCAGTTTGGCGGCCTTGGTTAGCCATTTGAAACTCTCCTCAAGATTGGCCTCGACCACCTGACCATCACGATAAAACATGGCCAGTCGGTATTGGGAGAGTGGATGACCGTTTTCGGCCGCCTGAGGCCACAACTCAAGGGCTTTATTCAAATCTTGTTTGACTAAATTTCCCAAGTAATAAGCCTCGGCCATTTTGAATAGTTCAAATGGAGTGGCTATTTTGGGATTTTTTGAAAGTGGATCTTTCATTTGTCTCACTTTTTTTAATGAACTATTCCGCGGCCCAGACCGGGCCATAGCTCATTAAAAAAAACCAATAAAATACCGAAGACCAGAGATGGCCGAAAATTAAACCCTATTGAGATTTTAGTGATTAAAATCTTAAAGACTCCTTTAAGCGATAAGCCCTAATCTAGCCCACTCTAGGCTTAATGAATCGGCCGCGAGGGTTTTTTGGGACTGGGCAGGACGCCCAGAGTTTGGAGTTTTTCCTGAGTCGGGGCATGGCCCTTTTCCGCGGCCAGCTGCCAATATTTGACGGCCTTATCTAAGTCCCTTTCAACTCCTTCACCGTGAAAATAACAATTCCCTAAACTAGCTATGGCCAAGGGATCGCCCTGATCGACGGCCTGCCTTAAATATTTTAAGGCTTTTTCTAGGTCTTTTTCGACCCCATGACCCATTAAATACATCGCGCTTAAGATACGCTGACTCTGAGCGTCACCTTGATGGGCGGCCAGGCCAAAGTAATGCGCCGCCAGGAGGAAATTTTTTTCAATACCCAAGCCCGTGTAGTAAGCGTTGGCCAAATGACTCTGAGCCGGGATATAACCAGCCTCGGCGGCTTGTTGCCAGTATTTAAGGCCTTGGACAGAGTCTTGTTTAACCCCTTCACCTTTTAAATAGGCCCGACCTAAACAAAATTTAGCCACCAATAAGCCTTTTTCGGCGGCCATAAGCCAATATTTCACGGCTTGGGCTTCATCTTTTTCGACCCCATTACCATTATGGAAGACCAAGCCTAGGTTAAACTGAGAGTCTTTATGATCTTGTTTGGCAGCCATCTGCCAATATTTAATGGCCAGTTTGGTGTTTTGCTCGATCTCTTCTTTACCGGTATACATATTAGCTAGCTTTAACTGGGCTTCCAAGAGCCCCAGGTCGGCCGCCGACTCATACCATTTAATGGCCTGGTCGAGATTCTTTTGCCCATAAGGTTCTCCACATCTATAGGCATCAGCCAAGACAACCTGAGCCTTGACATGCCCAGATTGAGCGGCTTTAAGAAGCCAGTCATGGCTCTTAACAAGATCCTCGTTTACCACCTCGCCCAGCATATAAACGAAAGAAAGATGAAATCTCGCCTCGACATGACCTTTTTCCGCCGCCAGTTCCCAATACTTCAGGGCTTTTTTTATATTACTTTTGACGGTTTTACCCAAAAAATAAGCGTTTCCCACAATAAAAAAGTCCTTGGGACTAGCTTGGTTGGGGTCAAAAATATCTGTCATGTGTCTACCCTTTTTTTAAAAAGCCAATGGTCAAAAGCGGCCCATAGACCCCGCTAAATTAAAGCCTACTGAAATTAAACCTACTTACTTATTTAAGTAAGACAATTATGCAAAAATAAAATCTTCTTTTTCACGATCAGGTGGCCTTTATGGCTTTTAATCAGCCATTTGGCCCTCCAATTGGCGAAGTTTTTCCTCAGCCGCGGCACTGCCCTTTTCCGCGGCCCGCTTCCAATATTGGATGGCCTGGTCTTGGTCTTGCTCAACTCCTTGGCCTTCATAATAAAAATCCCCTAAATTATTCAAGGCGTTGGGATCATCTTGAGCGGCGGCTAGGCGCAAGTATTTGACGGCTTGGTCTTCATTTTTTAAGACACCAAAGCCATGATGGAAGGCCATACCTAGGTTAAATTGAGCCTCGGCCAAGCCCTGTTCGGCGGCCAAACGCCAATATTTCACGGCCAGGACTTCATTTTTTAAGACACCATAGCCAATACGGTAGGCCATACCTAAGTTAATTTGAGCGCCACCATGCTCTTGATCAGCAGCCATAATCCAATATTTAACGGCCAGTACCAAGTCTTTTTCGACTCCTTCACCATCAAAGTAGGCATTGGCTAAACTAAACTGAGCTTCGGCCAAGCCCTGATCGGCGGCTAAACGCCAGTATTTA
>JAITJP010000320.1 GCA_031278835.1 Deltaproteobacteria bacterium | reverse complement strand
AAGTCTATTATAAAATATTAAATATTAAATATATTTGTATTTTTCCTGGTTTAAGGTGATCTTAAGCCGGGTTTAAATTTATTTTGACCTTAAAATTTTGAAAAATTAAGAGAAATTTTTGGGAAAAACAATGGGCTTTGCTGGAATTTTAGATTTGGTGGTCATACCAAATTTGACTTTTTTAACTTAGTCTTTGAAGGGCTAGTTTTTTTTCTTTAGCGAACGGTTTTTTTATCATGACCTTATTGAGCGGGGCGGAAATCCTCATCGAGTGTTGGAAAAAAGAAGGGGTTAAGGTCATCTTTGGCTACCCCGGGGCCACCACCATAGATATCCATCATCATTTGGCCGTAAGCGGCTTACGCTTTGTCCTTTGTCGGCACGAGCAAGCCGCCGTGCACGCCGCTGACGGTTACGCCCGATCAACCGGTCGGCCTGGGGTGGTCTTGGTGACCAGCGGTCCCGGGGCCACCAATACCATTACCGGCTTGGCCGGGGCTCACATGGATAGCGTACCGGTCTTGGTTTTTTCCGGTCAGGTTAGCCGCCTTTCCATTGGTAATGACGCCTTTCAGGAAGTTGACATTGTCGGGGTTAGTCGTCCGGTCACCAAGCACAACTATTTGGTCTTGTCGACCGAGGAACTGGCCCAAACGGTCAAGGAAGCCTTTTACGTGGCCACCAGCGGGCGGCCTGGGGCGGTTTTGGTCGATTTACCCAAAGACGTCATGAGCGGCAAGGCCACCTTCTCCTATCCAAAAAAAGTCGAGCTTAAGGCTTATCAGCCCCATTTGGTCCCCCACCCCAGGCAGATCCAAAAAGTCGTTGATCTCTTGCTTAAGGCCAAAAAACCCATTATCTACTCGGGCGGCGGGGTCATCTCCTCCGGGGCCAGCGAAGAACTTTTAAAACTAGCCGAGCTTTTAAATATCCCGGTTACCACCACGCTCATGGGCCTGGGCGGTTTTCCCGGCAGCCATAAATTGTCTTTGGGCATGCTGGGCATGCACGGCTTGTATCGGGCCAACATGGCCGTTCAATCGGCCGATCTCATCTTGGCCGTGGGGGCCCGTTTTGACGATCGGGTCACCGGGGCCTTGGAGAGCTTTGCTCCCAAGGCCGTAATCATCCACATTGACGTGGACACCACCTCGATCCATAAAATCGTGGACGTGGACGTGCCCTTGGTGGCCGACGCCAGGCAGGCCTTGGTGGCCGTATTGGGGGTATTGGGGCCCCTTCCCAGCTATGACCAAAAGGCCAGGGCCGATTGGCTGGAGGCCATAAAAAAATGGGATACCGAATCGCCCTTGACCTATGATAGATCCGAAAGTGAGATCATCAAGCCGCAGATGGTCATAGAAACCCTTTACAAAAAAACCAAGGGCAAGGCCATCATGGTCACCGAGGTGGGCCAGCACCAGATGTGGGCGGCCCAGTATTACCTCTGTGACGCCCCCAGGCAGTTTGTCACCTCCGGGGGCTTGGGGGTCATGGGCTTTGGTCTACCGGCCGCCTTGGGGGTTTTGGTCGATCGGCCAGACGCCACGGTCATAGATTTGGCCGGAGACGGCTCCATTATGATGAATATCCAAGAACTGGCCACGGCCGTTCAGGAAAATTTACCGGTCAAGGTGGCCATCCTAAATAACGGCTCTCTGGGCATGGTCAGGCAATGGCAGGAACTTTTTTACCAAGGCCGCTACGCCGCCACCATTCTTACGGCCAGTCCCGATTACGTCAAACTGGCCGAGGCCTTTGGGGCCAAGGGTTTTAAGGCCACCAAGCGATCCGAAGTCGAAAAAGTCATTGAAATGGGCCTGGCCGAAGCCGGCCCGGTCTTAATGGATTTTTTGGTTGACCCCAAGGAACTGGTCTACCCCATGGTTCCGGGCGGCCGAGCCCTAAACGACATGATCTTGGAAAAAACCCATTTACCCTAAATCAATCTTCGGCCAACTCATGGATGGCCTTAGGCTATTTGATTTTTGTTGTCATTAAGACAAAACTAAACTAAGATTTTCCCAATTCTTAGATTTTGCCCGCCTGGGTCAAGATCTCCCTTTATTCGAGAGTCCTTTGATGGAAACGCCTTCAGAAAGCCAAAAACGTCATACCCTGGCCCTTTTGGTCGATAACCGTCCCGGGGTCCTGGCCCGCGTGGCCACCTTGGTTTCAGGCCGAGGTTACAATATCGATTCCCTTTCCGTGGCCGAGACCATGGATAGCGCCGTTTCTTTGATTACCTTAATCGTGAGCGGCAGCCCCAAAATCGTTAACCAAATCGTTAAGCAATTACGTAAACTCATAAACGTAATTAAGGTGGTCGATCTAAGCGACGTTGATTACGTTGAGCGCCAATTGGTCATAGTTAGGGTTAAGGCCCTATCGGAAAACCGCGGCGAGATCACCCGCCTCTGCGACATCTTTCGCGGCAAAATAATCGACGTTAGTTCCAAGACCTTCACCTTGGAGATTACCGGCGGTGAGGCCAAGATCAAGGCCGCCCTGGCCCTACTAAGCGAGTTTGGCATCGAAGAACAAGTTTCCACGGGCCTAACGGCCATCGCCCGCAGCTCGGCCTTAAAAAAGTAAGCCTGGCTAGGGAATTTTTTGGTTTGGGGCCCCCCCAACCAAAAAAGCCTATCAGAGTTTTCGCTATATTTCATCAGTTCATTGCTTATAATCTTTTTTACATTAATTTTGGCTTTTTGATAGCCTCT
>JAITJP010000300.1 GCA_031278835.1 Deltaproteobacteria bacterium | reverse complement strand
TGGATTAAAAAAGTTTGCTCACAGCTAGGCGATTTGCTGTAATTTTTGGCCCAGAATTTTTTTTAAAACGGCGGTTGATGGCTAGGCCACCCGGGGAATTGTTTTTTTTATTGGTCTGGTTTTTAAGGCCTGGCCAAAGGCCAGGCGATTTGCGGTAATTTTAGGCCCAGAAATTTTTTTTTAAAACGGCGATTGATGGCTAGGCCAGTCGCGGAATTTTTTTTATTGGCCCGTTTTTTAATTCCTGGCCAAAGGCCAGGTAATTTGCGGCTTTTTTTGTGATTTCTGGTTTAAAAAAACTTGGTCACAGCTAGGCGATTTGCGGTAATTTTTGGCCCAGAATTTTTTTTAAAACGGCGGTTGATGGCTAGGCCACCCGGGGAATTGTTTTTTTTTATAGGCTCGGTTTTTAAGGCCTGGCCAAAGGCCAGGTAATTTGCGGCTATTTTTTGTGATTTCTGGTTTAAAAAAGCTTGGCCACAGCTAGGCCACTCGAGTTTTTTGGGCTAGGCCTGACCTTAAGCCCTAAAAATAGCCGCTAATTTTTTTGGCTGGTGATTTCGTTCGATTTGGCCAGATTTGTTGTGCTTATTTTAGAAATTTTTTCCAAGCCCACGGGCTTGGGCATGGGCTTTGGTGGCGTCGTCATGGTTTTTTTTGGGGAGGGAGGGCAATAAAAATAAAATACAAACGAACGGGGAGCCCCGATTGGGAAATTTTTTTTTGGTTTTTAAAAAAAAAGAAAAAAAATTGGAGGAGGGATTGACCAGGTCAACTTGACCATTGGGTTGGGATGGCCTTGGTTAAACCGTGGGCGGCTTGGCGATTTTGGGCGGGGCAGAATAAAAGGCCGTTCTAAGGTCAAATTGTGAGATTTTCCCAACGGGACATGAAAATTTTTGCTATTATATTGGAAGGAAGGGTAATGGTCCCAAGCCTATGGGGTCATCGAAAATTCCCTGACCGTTTGGGTTGAGAGATTCACCCTTGAAGCGAGTTGATGTTTTTTTTGAGAAAAATTGGCCAGCCCTGGAAGAGTGGCTAGATTACCCTGGTGGCTGGGCTAATTTTTTTTGACCAACCATTTGTTGAATTCATGTTTTCTTTATCGATAATTTTTTGTTCCCATTAACCAGCGTTTTAGAAAATCTTAGAAAGGAGGCCGCCACCACCCGTAAAGATATGGTGGTCAGCGGACAAACCATGAGCAGCTCTGATTTTTTATTTACCTCTGAATCGGTAACCGAGGGGCATCCCGACAAGGTGGCCGATCAAATTTCCGATGGCGTTTTGGACGCCATTTTGATAAACGATCCCAACGCCCGGGTGGCTTGCGAAACTCTGGTCACCACTGGTTTGGCTTTAATAGCCGGCGAAATCACCACCGATTGCTGGGTCGATCTTACCGACGTGGTCAGGTCAACCATTAAAAAAATCGGCTACAACAATTCCGACATGGGCTTTGACTGGCAGACCTGCTCGGTCTTAAACGCCATTGGCAAACAATCTCCCGACATCGCCCTGGGCGTTAACGTTGACACCAATCATGAGCAAGGGGCCGGAGATCAAGGCTTGATGTTCGGCTACGCCACCGATGAAACCGAAGTCTTCATGCCTTTGCCGATATATCTGGCCCATAAGCTGACCTTTCGTCTGGCCCAAGTCCGTCACAATGGCGTTTTAAATTTTCTTAGGCCTGACGGCAAATCGCAAGTGACCGTTGAATATAGAAACCATAAACCCAAAAGGGTGGAGGCGGTGGTCTTGGCCGCCCAACACTCCCCGGAGATAACCAGCGATAGGCTCAAAGAGGCTTTGATCGAAGAGGTTATCAAAAAGGCCATCCCCAACGATCTACTGGACGCCGATACCAAGATCCATATAAACACCACTGGCCGTTTCGTCATTGGCGGTCCCATGGGGGACTGCGGGGTGACCGGCCGCAAGATCATCGTCGATACCTACGGCGGCTGGGGCCGCCACGGCGGGGGTTGTTTTTCCGGAAAGGATCCCTCCAAGGTTGACCGCAGCGCTTGCTATATGGCCCGCTACGCCGCCAAAAACGTGGTGGTTTCGGGTCTGGCCAAGACCTGCGAGGTTCAGTTGGCCTACTCCATTGGCGTGGCCGAACCGGTGTCTATCATGGTTCATACTTACGGCACCGGGCAAGTTCCGGATGAAAAGATCGCCCAGGCTCTAAGAACGGTCTTTTCCTTTAAGCCCGCGGCCATGACCGAGCACTTAAAGCTTAAACGGCCCATTTATCAAAAAACGGCCACCTATGGGCATTTCGGACGAAACGATCCTGACTTTACCTGGGAAACCACCGACGAGGCCCCCAAACTCAGAGACGCCGCCGGATTTTGATGGCCCTTTAAAAGGACAAGCCCTCTCGAAAAAAAAATCGAGAGGGCTTGTTTGGTTTTATGGGCTAGTTTTTTTAAGCCAAGAGAACTCAGTCATCAGATCCTTTAAGGCGAAATGGGCCAGCAGTAAGGCCCAGAGCTCTTGGAGGACCAGATCGGGCTTTTTGCTTCTCAAAATGGTCCGGGCCCCCCTGGAGGATTTTTTAAATTCTCCATAGAGAGAGTCGATTTTATGGTTCTCATAGTACAAAGCCGACAATTCATGGGCCGGGGCCTGTTCATGATTTAAGAAGTTGGTTAGAAGTGGATATTTTTCGTAAGGTTTTTTTTGGTTTTCGGGTCCAGGTTTTTCTGGTTTATGCTTAATTACTCTGACATAAACTGAGCCATGGTTACTGGCCGGGTCATAAATAGTGGCCAAAATTGAACCGTCTGGAAGATCTTTTATATGTTGGTAATTAATTTCTGCCTGGACCGAGCAAATCACTTTGGCCTTTAAGGCCAAGGCCTTACTCAAAAGCCCATCACCAACATGGTTCCAGTCAGCCAACCAAAGCATATTGGCGGATATTTTTTTTCGCTGGAGTAATTTTTCGGTAAAATCTCTGGAGTCGAGGGAACATGGCCCCATTTCCGCGGCCGTGATGGTTCGGGTGGCCGTTTCCACCAAGGCCAAGACCTTAACTTGGGGTAAAACCGCCTGGCCTTTTGGGGCCTCTGGGTAGCCAAAATAGGCGGCGTTTTCTTGTTGGTCTGGCAGGTCAAAGCTGGTCTCGTCCATGGACATTAGTCTTTGGCCTTTATACCAGGCTCCGGGATAATCGGGCCAGGCCATGGGCCTTAGGACTTGGTCGGCCATTAGCCGTATGGGCTCGGAGCCCAGTCTAGTTCGGGCTTGAGAAATGGCCGATTTGTTTGGCCTGGGGCAGTTTTGAGGGGCCCAGGATAGTTTTTGAATCGACTGGTTAAAAATTCTAACAATTTCTTCCAGGGATGGCCGGCGATTGATGGCCATGAACATTAGGAAATAAACCACCTCGGGGGCCGGAAAAAGTCTTATTCTCATACTGTCGCGGCCGGTTAAGGCCAAAACCTGGTCTATCAGCGATCTGGGAAGGATCTTGGCGAAATAACCTATGGTCATTAAATGAGTAAAATCGACTTGGTCAGCTAGGCTTTTCTGGTCGCGGCTCATGAAAGCCCCCTAAAAATGGTTTTACTTGGCCACTTGGTCAGCGCTTTTGGAGATGATTGCGGGTTTTTTTCGGCTGAATTTTGTTTGGTTTGACTGGCCGGGGGGAGCGATAGGCGGTTAGCGATAGTCGGTTAGAAATAGCTGGCGGGTAAATTGGGCCGAGCTGGTAGGCTCAGAAATCGCCTTTCAAAGGGCCATTGACAAGTAGAAGGCGGCCAGGGGCCAATTTGGGCCTTTTTTGGCGGGGGGGGATTTTTGGGGTTTTTGGCAAAAAAAGCCAAAAAATTTGAAAAATTTTTTAATGGCGGAAAGGGAGGGATTCGAACCCTCGGTAGGCGGTTTAGACCTACACTCACTTAGCAGGCGAGCACCATCGGCCTCTCGGTCACCTTTCCGCGAGCCAATTAAAAAGCCATTGAGGCTAATTTTTCGGACAGAATATTAACATAAAGTGGGCTTAATGGCAACTGGTTTTTAAAGGTCCAGAAATATATAGAGACCTGTTAAAGGTAAGCGGCTAGCCCCATTTGAGTTATAAGGCAAAGATATTTTTTGGAAAAATATACTAAAAAGCTAGAAGTTGAATATTCTTAGTCAAATAAAAGTATTGTGTTTTTTTAGTTTTAAATGGCGGAAGGAATGGGATTCGAACCCATGAATGGTTTCCCATTGCCGGTTTTCAAGACCGGTGCCATAAACCACTCGGCCATCCTTCCGTAAAGTCGTTTAATTTTAAGCCAAAGGAAAGCTTTCTTGGTTCGGCTCCTGGAATGGGATTAGAACCGGGGGCTTTCGATCCGGCTAAAGGATATTACAAAAGACCACCCTGATCGTCAAGTCCTAATGAGTTGGAAAAAACCTTGGGCTTTGCTTTGAGCCTTATTTGATGAAAATAAAATTTTTAGGGGCCGGTCAGGCTGGGGATTTTTATGGCCAAGCTTGGCCGGCCATTGTTATCTCGGGGCTAAGGGGCTAAGCTGGCTGGGAGGAATTTTTTAGGGTAGGGCAGGGGGCTAGGCGGCCAGGCCTTTGGAAAGGCCTGGGGGCTGGTAAGAAAAGGCTTGGTGGGCGATCTTTCGCTAGTATGGCAATAAAATAGGCTTAAATTGGTCAGAGGAGAGGCTTTTATGGGGCAAATATGTTGGGAGGACTTTCTCGAACCCCTTTATTTTTAATTTTTGTAGATTAAAAGTCGATTTTAAGTTAAGATACGGTCATGTGTGTTTAGTGAATCTAGCTTAGCTTCGAAGGTCGCTATGGGCTTTTGGAGATTAAGCCATGGGTGATGGAATTAACTTATTTGACCTATATGTGATTATTTGTGGCGGGCCGGCCTAAAATATAGAGCCCACGGTGATGGTTTGGTAGCCATTAGGGGGTTTTGTGGAGCGGTTGGGTTTTTTCAGCTGGCCGGAGATTTGGGGCCCGGCCAAACTGGCGCCCTCCGGGCCGCCAGCTTGGGACGGGGCGGTGATTTTTTTTGTTGAGTAAATAAGTTAATTTTTTTAGGAAAGCTATGGGATGGTTCATTGTTTGGGGGCTAATTATAGCTATTAAAGGCAAGGTTAATTATGGAGTCTGGGGGGATATTGTTGATAAATTGAGTGTTAGGATAAAATGTTTTAAAGATTGCACGTAAGTAGGATTTTGTATTTTAATTTATGTCTATTGAACTTTAATAAAGCTGACTATAGCTTTTTAGAAAAAATGATTGGGCCTCTAGATTTAGTTCTTAGCCTGGGTTATGACCCCCTATGTTGTGGGCTCATGGGTTAAAAGCGCAGAATGGTAATTTTTTATCGCGAATTATTTAAATTTTAAGGTTGATTTCACAAGGCTAATTTGTTAGAATGCTTGGAGTTCTATTTTGGGCTGGTTAAGCGTAAACGTTGATTTTTCCAATCGGGAGGTTCTGCTGGTGGGAGCCGGCCAAGTCGGGCGGCGTAAGCTAGTGGATTTATTGGCCGCCGGGGCCAGGGTCCGGGTAATTGAGCCAAAGCCGGATGCTTATCTGGTAGAGCTGGAGTCAAGCGGCCAAATTTGTTTGGAAAAGGACTTTCAAGAGAGCTTTTTGGCCGCCTCACCCTGGGTCTTTTTGGCCCTAGACGATCGACTGGAGGCGGCTAGGCTTAGCGCTTTGGCCAAAGCCCGGGGACTTTTGGTCAATAGGGTTGATAAACCCGACGATGGCGATTTTTTTATGCCAGCTTTGGTTGACCTGGGGCCCTTTAGGCTGACCGTTTCTAGCCAAGGTCTGGCCCCGGCCCTAACGGCTCGGGTGGCCCGGGAATTAAGAAGTAGGTATCAGGGTTACGGGGCCTTGGTTAGTTTATTGGGTAGGATTAGACCGCTTATTTTAAATTCAGGGCTTGACCTAGAAAAAAGAAAGCTTATATTTAAAGATCTGGCTGAAGACGAATCCTTAATCGAGTTTTTGTCACGGGGCGATGGCCAGTCGCTTTTGGCGGCCCTAAAAAAAGACCTGGAGCCGCTGGAGCTGCCCGGGGACTTTAATTTGTTTGAATGATTATGGACTTTTGCCTTGGAAAGTTTTTTTGGCCCCAGGCTTTTCTTTAAAAACCGGGCTAGCTTGGCTTTAGGGGAAAGGCTCAGACAGGCTCTTAAGCTTAAGATCCTTTAATCCATGATTTTTTAAGCGCTTTACTAAATATTATTGACACATTTGTCTAGAATATTCTATAATTTTTAACCCGATGACAACATTAAGTTTAAAAGAACTACCGATGTCTGGGGGTTAAGCTTTGAGGCCTTATGGACATCGTCGTGACCGGAGTTAGTCATCGTTTGGCTCCGGTAGCCTTGCGCGAAAGTTTGGCCAGGTGTGGACTGGGTGAGGGCCGCGGTTTACTTAAACTTTGCGCCCTGGGTATCATCTCCGAGGGTTTGGTCATTTCTACCTGCAATCGGGTGGAGATCGTGGCCGTGTCCCAGGAAAGCCTTGAGCCCGGTTCGGAACTCTTGACCTTGATGGCCCAGGCCTCGGGCTATGACGAAAGCCATCTAAGGCCTTACGTCCACTTGTATACCAATCTTGAGGCGGTGGGTTATCTTTTTCGGGTGGCCGCTGGCCTAGATTCCTTGGTTTTGGGTGAACCCCAGATCTTGGGTCAAGTCAAGGAAGCCTTTCGGACGGCCACGCGCTATCGGACCGTGGGGCCGGTGGTCAGTAAACTCTTTCATAAGAGTTTTCAGACGGCCAAGCGGGTTAGGAGCGAAACCGAGTTGGCCTCGGGGGCCGTCTCCATGGCCTCGGCGGCTAGCCTCATGGCCCAGGAGCTTTTGGGCTCCTTGGAGGGCAAAAAGGCCGTCATAGTCGGTTCTGGCGAGATAGCCACCCTGGTCGCCACCCACCTTAAGGCCCGGGGCCTTAGTTCCCTGGTCATTTACGGCCGAAGTCTGGAAAAGGCTCAAAGCTTGGCCAAAAAAGTTGAGGCCCAGGCCGGGGACTTGGGCGAATTTTTGGCTAATTTGGCTCCAAAGCTCGATGGGCTTGACCTGTTGTTTTCGGCCGTGGCCACCCGGGAGCCCCTGATTAGCCGGGCCCTTTTGCCGGGCTTTACGGCTAAAAAATTAGTGGTCATGGATTTGGGCGTTCCCAGAAACGTCGAGCCGGCCCTGGAAGAACTGCCCGGGGTGATTCTTAGAAACGTCGATGACCTAGTCGAGGTGGTCAATAAAAATCAATGGTTAAGGCAAATCGAGGCCAACAAGGCCTCGGCCATAGTCGATGAACAAGTCTATAAATTTAGTCACTGGCTTTCCAGCTTGGCCACCAGTCCCACCATCAAGGATTTGATCGCTATGGCCGATGAGGCCAGAGTGGTGGAATTGGAAAGGACCATGGCCAAAAATGGCTTTAGTCCGGAACAAAAAGAAGCCCTTGAGAACATGAGTCGAGCCTTGGTTCGGCGCCTCCTTCATAACCCTTTGACTTTCGCCAAAGGTTGCCACCGTCATGGTCGATCCGATTATCGCTTGGACGTTTTTAGGCGAGTCTTTGGCCTCGATCCCCAATAAGCCCCAGGGCTTACCAGAGATTTTGAAATTGAATTTGCTTTTTTAGCCAAAATCGATTTCAAGATTGATTTTTTCTTTTTTTTAAATACTTAAACACCTCCTGGAGGTTAAATAAAATGCCGGTTTTTGTTGACAAGGACAGCATTCGTGAAAATTTCATGGATGACAATGAGTTGATCTTTGAAAGCATCGATCTTTTCATGGAAAGTTCCAGCTCGAGATTGAAAGCGTTGCAAACGGCCGTGGCCGCCAAAAACGCCGAACAGATCATGGCCGAGGCCCA
>JAITJP010000341.1 GCA_031278835.1 Deltaproteobacteria bacterium | reverse complement strand
CATCGCTTTTTTTGTAAGCGAGTTGATCCCTTAAAAGGAAAACGGCCGCCAGGGGGGGAATGAGAAAAGCCATGAAAGTTTGGGGCCAGAAAAACCAAGGCAGGAGGTTGGTTAGGAAGATCGGGCTTTCGTTTAAGTATTTAAGGCTAAATTCGCTTATGGGCATACCGCTAATCAGCAGGCCATCCACGACGGCGAAAATGGGGGCCAACAGGGGGTAGAGCAGCAAGGCCGACAAGACCAAAGAGACCTTGTTTTTTCTCAAATCCTGGTTTCGTATAATGGCCACCACCAGCCAGATCCAGGTAACCGTAAGGATTATTAGCCAAACCAGGGCCAAAGGTATGCCGGGCAAGAAATTGATATTGGGATCGTAAAGTGCGGTTACGGCCAGGCCCAAAGCGGCCCCCAGACCGGCCAGTCCGGCCCGGGTCCGGACATGAAAGCTTTTCATGGTCGGGATGGTCAAGACGATTACGGCCAAGGTAATCAAAGCCGCCTCCCAACGGAAGGGCAGCTTGGTGATGAAAGAAGTGATGGTCCAGGCCAGTAAGCCCAGAAGCGACAAAAGGTGCACGAAAAACCAGCGATAACCTCGAGGTCCCGATGGTTCGGTGGGGCCTTGGTCTTTTTTCTTGGCCGCTTCTTTTTTGGCCTTGGCGGAAGAGTCGGGCTTGGCCTGGTCTTTCGAGTCATCGAGGTTTGGCGAGTTTTCCAATTCTTCGAGATCCTTGACCGCCTGGCTTTTTTGAAGCACGATCTCGCTAGCCGGGGCGGGTTCCAGGTCCGGGGCGTCCAGGCTAAAATCTTCGCTTAGTTTAGTATCGAGATCAAACTTGATGTCATCGGTCAGATTTGATTTGTCGTTATCGTCGATGTTCATGGTAAACCCTAAATGCTATTCTGACCGAAGTCAGAGATATGATAGATCAAAAAAAGATCTATGTTAATTCGGATAGTAGTTAAACATACCAAAAATGTGGCAATGATAGATATGAATTTATCTAAAGAGATTTATTCAAGTTATTTAGAATCTAAAAAATTTTTGAATTGATTAATTATCTGTAACGTAATATATGAGTAAGTATCAATGTAGTAAATAATTTAAAGTGCCTTTTAATATTAAAAATTTATATAGTCATACTAAAGACACTCGCAAGGTTAGTTACCTAAAGGATACTTAGATTATTGTAGCTGATAAACCATTTATAGGCCAATATTTTTGCCATCAGAAATAAGTTTTGTTGGGAGCGTCCTTTTAATGTTGATCTTATGATATCATAGATGATCATTACTGGCAATAAAATTGGTGGTCAGCGGAAAGTCAAAATTCCCTTGACCTAAAAATCGGCCGGAAACGGTGGTTAGCGGAAAGTCAAAATTCCCTTGACCTAAAAATCGGCCGGAATTGGTGGTTAGCGGAAAGTTAAAATTCCCTTGGCCTAAAAAGCGGCCGGAATTGGTGGTCAGCGGAAAGTTAAAATTCCCTTGGCCTAAAAATCGGCCGGAATTGGTAGAGCCTAGAGAGAGTCAAAGGAACCATGGTATATGAGTGAGCAAAAGAATCCCTTGGTTAGGATAAGCAGAGCCTATCGCCATTTTGAGAGATTGACCGAAGTGATCAGGATCATGGTCAAGTTCGGCTTTGGCGATCTTTTTGACCGGCTCGGTCTGGGCGATATTCTAATTAGGGCTAGGCGTTTGGTGGGCTTAACCGCTCCAGACAGTAAGCCGACCCGGCCTCTAAGACTGAGACAGGCCTTGGAGGAAATGGGTCCGGTCTTCATCAAGCTTGGCCAGTATTTGTCCACCCGGCAAGATATTTTGCCCAACGATTATTTAGACGAGCTAACCCACCTCCAGGATTCCGTGCCGCCCATCCCGGCCACGGAAGTTCAAAAGATCATCGCCCAGGAACTTGACGAAAGGGTGATTTTCGATATCTCGCCCCAACCCATGGCCGCCGCTTCCATAGGTCAGGTCCACTCGGCCAAACTCGAGGACGGCCAGGAAGTGGTCATTAAGATCCGCCGGCCTGGGCTTAATAAAATCGTCAAAACCGATCTGGAGATCTTGGCCGAACTGGCCGTTCAGGTGGAAAAATATTTGCCGTTTTTGGATTTCATTCACCCGGTCGATATTGTCGGGGAATTTAAAAGGAGTTTAAACTCAGAGTTAAACTATCGTCTCGAGGCCGTGAACATTGAACGCTTTGGCCATTACGATCGCGAACACCCCGAAGTCAAAATCCCGGCCCTGTACAAAAGATTGTGCACGGAAAACGTTTTGGTCATGGAAAAGATTTCCGGGCTTAAGATTGACGATCTAGAGGGCCTGAGAGATAGCCAAATCGACTCCACCAAAGTGGCCCAACTGGCTTCCAGAGTGGCCATCGACCAGATCGTCAACTTTGGTTTTTTTCACGCCGATCCCCACCCGGGAAATTTATTAATCATGCCCGGCCCGGTACTGGGTTTTATCGATTTTGGCCTAGTGGGCCAAGTTGATCGTAAATTTCGCGATCACCTTTTGGGCCTGGCCCTAGGCGTGGTGCGCCGAAACGAAGCCCGGGTGGTCAGACATATATTAAGGATAACCAAGCCCATCAAGGCGCCCAACCGGGAAGCTCTGGAACTTGAGGTGGGCGTTTTTCTGGAAACCCACCTCTCCGGTAGCCTTAAAGACATCAAAATAAGTTTCCTATTAAAGGATATCCTGGAGCTGTTAAACGACAATGACCTAAAAACCCCAAATAACCTACTTCTCTTGGTTAAATCACTTTCCCAGCTGGAAAGCCTTGGCCTAAAGCTGAGCCCGGATTTTAAGATTATCGATGAAGCCAAACCGGTCATTTCCAAAATCTACGCTCAACGTTTCTCCCCGGGCCATTGGTTTAATTACCTAAACCGCCACGGCCTGGAAGCCTTGATGACCCTGGAAAGCCTGCCCGATGATCTCTCGCCCTTATACGACACGGTAAAAAGTGGCCGGGTCCCGGCCGATCTGACCATAAAAGGTCTGGATCGCATGAATAAGCTCATAAATCAGGCCAGTTACCGTCTGACCTTTGCCATAGTCTTGGCCTCCCTGGTCATTGGCTCATCTTTGGTCATTCATTCCAAGCTGCCCCCCTTATGGCACGGTTTGCCCATAATCGGCCTGATTGGCTTTTTGGCGGCCGGAATAGTCGGTTTTTGGCTGGTTTTGGATTTTTTGAGAAAGTATCGAGAACTCTAAAGGGCCCACTGGCCCCTAGCTAAGACGCGGCCGAGCCGGGGCTGGGCCAGGGCTTAGCTATAAATGGCCAGCTATTTTACTTTTTTTGACCTTTGATTGGGCTTGGTTAGAAGATTATATCAGGGGCTCATGTTTACTTTCTTGATTTTGTTGACAAGTTCTGTATAATGCTGAGGTGAGGATTCTCATGGCCTTTATGGCTCCTTTAGGAGTAGCTTTCCTCAAAATTAAAAATCGCTCTAATATAGTCCTTTAGCTTTTTAACGATAATTGTCGTTCAAAATCAATTCAGGAGGTTTAATATGCCTGCTACCGATCCCAAGGTTATCGCCGATTTGAAGGCGGCCTTCGCGGGAGAATCGCAAGCCAACCGCAA
>JAITJP010000214.1 GCA_031278835.1 Deltaproteobacteria bacterium | reverse complement strand
GACCCCCTCAAAAAGCCTAAACAAAAGCAGATTAGAGTTTGAATCAATATCCAAGATACCCGATCTGGCCACGATAACGGAATTTTCAAAGTCAGAGCGGCGATCGTTTATGACCACGTTACTCATGGTTTCCGTGGTGGAGGTGGGCAATTGGCCCACGTAAATGGTCAGTCCCGGGAAGTCCCTGACAAAGACCTGTTCCTTTATGGCCAGATCGGCCCGGGCCTTGGCCAAGGTCAAGAGCTCGTTTCTAAATTTGGTGTTGGCGGCCGGGGTGACGTAGAGATTGAAAAGGCCGGTCAAGATGGCCGTGACCAAGCCAAAGGAGACCACCGGGGTCAGGAGCTGGTAAAGGGACAGGCCGGAACTTTTTAAAACCGTTAGTTCCGAATCGGCGCTCAGGCGCAAAAAGGTGGTTAAGCAAGCCAGCAAAGTGGCCATGGGGATTGAGTAATCGAGCATCCTGGGCAGGATCAAAATAAAGATCCTTAGGACCAAGGTGGCCCCCACGCCTTTATTCAAAACCAGGTCAGTCAAAGACATGAACCTAGCCATCAACAGCACGAATGAAAAAATCAACAAATTGACCAGGAAAGATGGAATGATTTCGGCCAGTATGCTGTTATTGATGATGCTTGGGCGCATCCCTTAACCTCGAAACGAAAAAAAGAATTTGGTTGGGATCAAAAGCCCAAAAAGAAGTTAACGGCCCCAAAGGCCCTTTGGGTCCGCTAAAAATTATGAGCCGCCCCTTTGGTAGCGATTAACCATACGGTTATGTTCGGCCAGGGTCTCCGAGAAGTGATGGGTGCCGTCATTTTTGGAAACAAAGTAAAGGTATTTTCCCGGCGAGGGGTTCAAAACGGCCTTAATGGCTTCTTCGCCGGGGTTGGCTATCGGTCCTGGCGGTAAGCCGTTTATGACATAGGTATTGTATTCATGCCTGGTTTCCAGATCGGCCCGGGTCAGATTGCCGTTAAAATTCGGCAGCCCGTATATGACCGTGGGATCGGTCTGAAGGCGCATTTTTTTCTTAAGCCGATTAAAGAAAACCGTGGCGATCATGGGTCTTTCATTAACCGCTCCGGTTTCTTTTTCCACGATTGAGGCCATGGTCACCACTTCGTTTAGACTTAGTCCCTTGGTCGCGGCTACTGAATCGTACTTTTCCCAAACTTTTTTGAAATGATCGGTCATGGTCTTAACGATAGTCTTAAGCGGGGTGCCTTTTGGAAAACTATAGGTCTCGGGAAAGAGATAGCCTTCCAAGCTGTTGGCCGAAAATCCCAACGAAGTAATGAAATTTCGATCGTAACAAAGCGATAAAAATTCCTTGCCCTGGCCCAGGCCGGACGATTCAATGGCCCTAGCGATGTCTCGCATGCTCCAGCCCTCCGGCACGGTGAAGGGATAGAATTTAAAGTTACCTTTTTCCAATAAGGAGATATTTTCCCAAACGCTTAAGGCGGGATCGACCACCTGCTCGCCGGCCTTGATGTTGACGGGTTTTTTTATTCTTGACCTGATTCTAACGGCCCACATAAAGGCCTCGGTCGATTTTATGACCCCGGCCTTGTAAAGTAAATCTCCGGTCTGGGCGTTGGTGGCCCCCTGGGGGATGGTGACCAAGACCTCCCGACTGCTTTCCTCGGGGGCTAAAAAATTATTTCCGTAGCGCAACACGGCCAAAAAGGCCAGTAACAGCCCGATGACAATGGCCAAGCCAATGATTCCAATAAAGCGTCCAATAAGACTCGGGCCAGTTCTAAGTTTTCCGGCCGGAAGTTTTAAGGATTTAAGGGGCATACCCTTTTGTTTGTCAGACATGGTATCTCGTGATAAAACAAAAAAAGTTCTTACCAAGCCCTTGACCGGGCCTTGCTAAAAAAAGTCAAGCCCACTTAAGCCTTTTAATTTCAAGCCCCCAGCGGGTTTTGAAAGAAAAAAAGGCCCAGCTGACTTTTCTGGTTTTAAGTAAAATAAAAAAGTCTCGGGGATTTAAAAAAAGCCCCAAATTTCTTGGAAGTCTTGGAGGTCTGGCCAGGCTAAAAAAATAAAAATTTTTCAGTTCTCAGAGTTTTTAGGAAGTGTCTAAAGCTTTTCTGGCCAAAAAGCCCAAATAGCCGTCTAAAATTATGGTGGCCGCCATTTTGTCGATTGATTTCAAACGCTCTTGACGGCCAAGCCCGGCTTGGTCAAAGACCCGATCGGCCATGGCCGTGGTCAGTCTTTCGTCATAGGTGTCCACGACAAAACCAAAACGGCTCCTAAGCTCATGGGCCAAAGCCAGAACCCTCTGGGCTTCCGGCCCCAGGGAGCCGTCTGACCTTTTGGGCAGGCCCAAAACCACCACCGCGGCCTCTCTTTGTTTGACTAAATCTTTAAGGGCTTCCAAAAAAAGGCCGTGGGGTTTTCGTTTCAAAACGGTCACCGGCTGGGCGGTCAAGCCCAAAGCGTCGGTGGCGGCCACGCCAACTCGTTTTTCCCCAACATCAAGGGCGACAATGATTGGCCTGGTCAAGTAACTCTCCCCTTTAAAAAAAAACACCAAAAAAATCCGGCCGCCCCACCAAGCCCTGGCCCCCAAAAAAAACCCATTAAAAGGCGCCAAGCCTAATAAAGCTCCCCTGGGCCAGTTGCTAATTTTATCATCATGGTGAGCATTAAAACAAGTGTTTGTCGTAAAATTAATCCATAATGACCCAGAATATGGCTGGACTTTATTGACCTTTACAGCCCCCATCAAGCCGGCCCCGGGCTGAGCTCATGGTGGCCAAAAGTCTAGCCTGGGCGCAAAAAAAACCCTGACTGGCCAGTTAGGGCCTTTCAATTCAATCCCAAGCTCCTTAT
>JAITJP010000162.1 GCA_031278835.1 Deltaproteobacteria bacterium | reverse complement strand
CTTTGATTTTAGGCCGGCCGGGCGAGGGCTTGGCCATGGGGTTTTTTTTATGTTAATAAAAAAAAAAATAAGACCCGGGGCCAAAAATAAAAATGGTTTTTAAGTAATTAAGTAAAAATAAACTTGGTTAATTTTCTAGGGGGTCATGGTCAGGACGGCGTAGAAAAAGGCGTCGGTGTGGTGCTTTTGGGGCCAGAGCCTTAGTTGGCCTGGGGCGATAAAAAGTTCGCTCAGGTTGGGCGCGAAATTTTCCTGAGCCAGGGGGGTGAAATTGGGGCGCTGGGCCAGAAATTTTTGAATGACCTCGGGGCCTTCTTCATTAGTAAAGGTGCAAACGCAGTAAATAAGGCGGCCGCCCGGGGCGACTAGGCCTGAGGCGGTTAAGAGCAATTCAAATTGGAGCTGGGCCCTTTGGGCCGGGTCCTCGGGCTGAATTTTCCATTTTATGTCTGGGCGGCGCCTGATGACCCCCAGGTTGGAACAGGGGGCGTCCACGACCACCAAATCAAAGAGGCCGGGTTTTAGGCTTTGGGGGCTTAAGCTTAGGGCGTCGCTTTGGATTATGGTGGGCAGTTTTCTTAGGCCCAGGCGCTGACTTTCGGGTCTAAGGTAGGCCAGACGTTTTTTTGAAGTATCGACGGAAAAGATTTGGGCTTTGGGAAAAACCGTGGCCAGGGCCAGGCTTTTTCCGCCCAGACCGGCGCAGGTATCCAGGATGGTCTTGGGCTGTCCGGCCAAAAGGGGCAGAAGCTGGGAGGCCTCGTCTTGGATGGAAAAAAGCCCATCGGCGTAACCTGGCCAGTCTTCGATGGGGCCGGAATTAAAATGGTTTACTAAACCATAGGGCGAAAATTGGGTGGGCTGAGCTTGGGGCAAAAAGTTTTTAAGGAAAAACTCCCTTTTGTACTTTAGCGGGTTAACCCTGATGGTTGGGCCGGGCCGGGCATTGGAGGCCACCAAAAAAGCCCGGGTTTCCCTAAAACCCAAATCGAGCAGTAATTTATTAACCAACCAGAGGGGATAGCCATAAAAAATGGAGAGTTTTTCCGCCTCGGTCAGGTTTTTTGGGCAAGTCTCGATGGGAAAAAGTTTTTGGGGATCGGCTTTTTTGGCCTCCCTTTCCTTGGCCAGAGAGACCAAGATGGCGTTAACCAGGCCGGCCTGATGGGGGCTGACCGCCTTGGCCAGTTTGACCGTTTCGTTCACGGCGGCATGGGCGGGCAGCCGGTCCATAAATAACAGTTGGCATAAGCCTATTTTTAAAACTTCCAGGGATTTTTTAGGCGGTTTTTTGTTGGGCACCAAATTTTTAATGAGCCTTTCCAGCCTTAAGCGGTGCCTGAGACTATCGTAAACCAGACTCTGAGCCAGGCGGCGATCCATGGGGCTAAGCAGCTTGGCGGCGCTCTTAAGAAGCTCCTCGGGCCGAGCTTTTTCTTTGAGAACCAGAAGGTTAACCTCATAGGCCACTCGCCGTGGATCTGAAAAATATTTGAGCATTTGTTTGCTTAACCCGGCTTGGCCTTGGCCGCCTAAAAGTTATAAAAAGCGCTAAATAATGGCCCTTTAATGGCTGACAAGATATTTAGTGTCCTTAGGGAGTTTTAGTCAAAAATAGTTTTATTTTTAGATTGGACAATTGCTATAGGGAATTTTACAAACCAAATATTAACTAATCTTAGGTAAGGTAGATATTTAAACGGTCAGGAACTCGGTTGGGCTATGATTATCAAGCGTCGGCAATGAAAATAGAAGAAAACCGAAAATCCAAGAACAAACTCGAAGAATATTTTTTAGCTGACTTTAGGGGCTGTAAGCGAACTTTTAAAGAATTAGGCAGCGGCTAACTGACAATTAATATTCAAATTATCTTAACTAGCTTTCAAAGTCTTTTAAAAAAATTTCCTGCCAAGGCTCAAAAACCATTTAACTTCTTTCACCGATTGTCGATAAGAATATCAAAGCTTGGGCCCGATCGAAAATGGTTGGCGCCGTCACATGACCCTGGAAGATTGGCCGGGCTTTTAACCAACGAAGACGTCGTCGGATTTTATAGCTCGCGTTTCGCTACCTTTTAGCCAGCCGTCCTTTAAGTAATTAAGATTCTTAAGGGATTTAGTCAAAAAACCGCTGGCCCATTATTTGCGCGCGCGGCCTCAATATTGGAGGAACCAGTATGGCGCAGATTGACATGCTCGATAAAATAGGACTAAACATTGACCAAGTCTCCCAGATGACGGGAGTCAAAAAAACCACTCTCAGATACTGGGAGAAAGAGTTCTCCGATTATCTAAAACCGGTTAGAACCGATAGCCGGCGCCGCCAATACTCTTTAGAGGAAGTGGAAAAAGTCGCCGTTCTTAAACAACTTATCGAAGAGGAGAAATATAAATCAGCCGGAGTCAGGCTAAAACTCGGACTGGGCGGCTTCAGTAATGAAGCCCCCAAGGAGAACTCTCCGACCCAGCCAGACAATCCGAGTCCACCGGGAGGTTGAAAAATCCCTCGGCGCTCGTAAAAATAACGGCCAAGGAAGGCGCCACAAGCCAAGGATGGCGCGTAATGGGAAAGGGGAACGGTGCTTAAGCCGTTCCCCTTTCCGTTTTTGGGGGCTGGAAAAAAGCCGAGTTCCGAGCCTGGAGGGCCCTGGAAGCGGTTTTTTTGGTTTTATTGGTAGGCGGCCAAGACCACGCAAGTGGCGGCCAAACCCTCGCCCCGGCCAATAAAACCCATGCCCTCGGTGGTTTTGCCCTTAAGGTTTATTTTATCGGCCGCGAGGCCCGAGGCCTGGGCCAGAGCCAAGATCATCTCCTGGCGGTAGTCGGAGATTCTGGGTTTTTGGCCAATTAGGGTCAGATCGGCGTTTATTAGGCCAATTTTTTTTTCGTTTAGAAGTTTTACTGATAAACTTATGAGCTTATGGCCCGAAGCGCCTTTCCAGGTGGGCTGGTCAGGGGGAAAGAGTTGACCAATGTCGCCCAGAGAGCCGGCCCCTAAAATGGCGTCCACGAAGGCGTGGGCCAGGACGTCGGCGTCGGAATGACCTTCCAG
>JAITJP010000161.1 GCA_031278835.1 Deltaproteobacteria bacterium | reverse complement strand
CAATAACAATTGGCGCTGCCCGCCCAAATGCGGGGAAATCCACGATTTGATCGAGGCTTTAAAGAAAAGTAAAAGGGCCATGGTTTTTAGCTTCGTGGCTAGCCTAAAAAATTCCTACGACATGAAAGGCATGATCAGCGCCGGTCTGGTCTTTGGCAAAGTCTGTCAAGGCGTGCTGGCCCGGTCCGGTCAACTCTTTGCTGATAAAAAACCCACCGTTTTGGGGGCCGGGCCTTGCAATAATTGCGAAAAATGCGCCATCTTGACCAAGGAGCCTTGTCGTTATCCCGACCAAGCCATCACTTCCCTGGAAGCTTGCGGGGTTGACGTCTCCCAGTTGGCCAAACTCTCTGGCTTAAAATACAACGCCGGAGCCGGCACCATAACTTATTTTGGGGCCGTTTTTTTGTAATTTTTTTTATGCCCAAAGCCTGGTCCCATTATGATTTTGGCCGGGCTTTAGAATAATCCGCCGCGGACAGGGCTGGTGTCTTTGTTTTTTAAAGATTACCGCCCCCCGGTGGATTTTTTTTGGCCCAATGAAAAAGGTTTTTTGGTAAAGTGAGAAAAAAGTAGAGTTGATAAATTAGTTTTTTAGGGATTAAAAACTTAATTGATAAAAAATTCAAATATTAACACTTAATTTCTTTTGGTTTTTCGTTAAAAGCAGAAAGCAAAAGGGCTTTGGCCGGGCTGGGCGGTTGACCTTGACAAGTATGGGTTGGGGGGCTAAGCTTAAGGCTGATTATTTAAAAGCTTAATCGTTTCTGGTCAGTTCTGGGGCTTATTTTTTTAAAAATAGCTCATTAATTAGAATATTTAACTGGTAAAAATTATGAATAATAAAAAATTTAGTATAAGATACGCCTTGATTGCGATAAATATTGCCTTGGGGCTTTGTTTAGGGCTAAGCTCTAAGGTTTTGGCCCAATCAAGTTTTAAGCCCTTAAGCGATGAGGAATATAAGTTTTACCTGGAAAGCTACCCAGCCTACGCGGCCGCCGAGGAAAGGCTTAACCAGGCCTGGAAAAAGCTCAAAGGGGCCGCGCCCAGGGCCAGCCAGGAAGCTTATTTGCGCGATCAACGGGCCTGGGTCAAAAAAGGCCGCCATTTTCGGGCCAGTCAACTCCATGGGCCGGTGGTTTCCAGGGTAGAGGCCTTTACCATGGCCACCCATGAGCGCTCAGAGTATTTGGAAAAAGCCCTGGAAAGGGAGCTGGGCTTTCAGACCATTAGGCCCGAGCGGATCGCCAAACCGGCCATTCGAAGTCCTTTTTTTGGACAATGGAGTCGAACCAACGTGCCTAGCGACCATCAGGCCACTATTGAAATTTATAGGGTAACCGCTGACTATTTTGTTTTTTCTTTTAGGGGATTTAGGAGAGAAAATAGTGGCGGATTGGACGAAAGCGCTTATTTTGAATCCCCTAACCAAGCCGTTTTTCGGGAACAAAGTTCAGATGGCCAGATTCATGAAGTCCGCTTCAGCATAGTAAACGGCCAGCTCTTTGTTTCCGGTGACCCGCCTTTTGGTACCTTTGGCATTGGGGTTACCATGGAAGGCCAATACACCTCGGGTCAGCCCAGACTGCTGGAGGACGAGGCTCAGGATAGGGCCCCAAGCCCAGAGGTGCCGCCAATGTTTAAGGCCTTAAGGAATTTAAAAAAATTTGGCTCCATTGATGATGATTAAGCTAGCCGGCCGGAAAGCCTGACCCAGATATTGGCTATTTCAGCCCCATGGCCAATCGGCCCCTGGATGGGCCAAATAGCCCGGCCACGGCCTTGGGGCGCCTAATAGGTAGAATTGTTGGGTCAAGGCCTTCGGAAGCCTCCCAGGCCCCTTAATGGCCCTTTAAAGGGCCAGTCGTGGGGGTAGCCGTGAGGCCCAAAATGGCCAGATAGCCCATCGGCCCGGTCCAAGTAAAGACTCATGGCTTTATTGAGCTTGAACCGGTCTGGGCCAAGTAGGGCGCGGCGAGCTTTTTTTTAGAGCGATTTGGCTTGGCCCAGACCGGGCACGTGGAGCTTTTTTTCCAGCCAGCTTAGTAAGAAGGTGGCCAAGCTTACCAGGGCCAGGTAGTAAAGGGCCGTAAGCAGGTAGCATTCCAAGGGGCGGAAGTAGTAGGAAGCCAGGGCCGAGGATTTGCCGGTCAGTTCTTGGATGGTCACCAATAAGGCCAGGGAGGAGTATTTGATTAAATAAATAATCTCGTTGCCGCAGCCGTGCAGGGCCCGCCTGATGGCCACCGGGGCGGTTATGTACCAAAAGGTTTGGGAGTTGGTAAAGCCCAGGGACTTGGCCGCCTGAAACTGGCCTTTTTTCATGGAGAGAATGGCCCCCCGGATGTATTCGGATTGGTAAGCCCCGCTGCATAAGGTAAAGGCCACCACCGAGGCCACATAAGGGCTAAAGACCAAAAATTTCCAGGTAAAGTCCGGTAAACCCAGTGGGGCCATCAAGGAACCCAAAAAGCGGGAAACGCTGGGCAGGCCGTAATACCACATGGTCAGCTGGACCACCAGGGGCGTACCCCGAAAAATGGACACGTAAAGGTCCAAAAGGCCCTTAAGCCAGTTGGGCCCGGCCGCCCGCCCGGCTCCGGCCAAGACGCCAATGACAATACCCAGGCCGGCCGAGGGGACGATAATCAGTAGGCTTAGCCAAAGTCCTTGGTTTAAGGCCGGTATAAGTATTTTACTATAAAATTCCCAGGTGTTCATTTCTCGCCAGAGGGGGGACTTTTTAAGGAGGCGCTTAAGCTTTTTTGTAAATTAGGGCCAATAGCCGGCCCCTTTGGGGGCGGCGGTTGGCCCTTACTGATTTCCGGTCAGTTCCGAGAGGCGGGCGCAAAACATGGCCGTCCGGGAAGCCGGATTGGCCAAAAGGCTTTCCGGGTGACCGCTCTCAATGACCCGGCCGTTTTCCATGAAATTGATTTCGTGGACCAGGTGTCTGGCAAAACCTATTTGATGGGTGACCATGAGCATGGTCATGCCGCCTTTGGCCAGGTTAGCTACGACGTTTAGGACTTCCCCGATTAGCTCAGGATCCAAGGCCGAGGTGGGCTCATCCAAGAGCATTAATTTGGGCTCCATGGCCATGGCCCGGGCGATCGAGACCCTTTGCTTTTGGCCCCCAGAGAGTTGGGCCGGGTAGAGCTCGGCCTTGTCGGCCAGGCCGACCTTGTCCAGCTCGTCCCTGGCCTTAGAGAGGGCTTGGTCTTTTGACCACTTTTTTACTTTTCGTAGGGCTATGGCCACGTTATCTTTGGCCGTTAGGTGATCGAAAAGATTAAAATCTTGAAAAATCATGCCAATTTCTTGTCTAAAGGCGCAAATGTTTTTATGACTCATGTCCATGGCTGATTTGCCTTCCAGCAAAACGTCACCTTTATCGGGAATGAGTAAAAAATGCAGGCATTGCAACAAAGTCGATTTGCCGCTGCCCGAAGGGCCAATCAAAACCTTAAACTCGCCTTTGTTCAAAGACAAGGAGACCTGGTCCAAGATTAGCTTACCGCCCAAGTACTTGGTTATGTTTCTGGCCTCCATGAGGGGCCTGGTCTCCGCTTGGGCCGCTTTTGGCCTTTCGAAAGGCAACACGCTAGACTGATTGGTCATTTTTGGCGATTTCCGCTTCCATTTCCATCCCGAGGCCGGGAATCCTGGTCTTTGTCTCAAGTCGTTTCAAGGCTCGTATGCCTAGCCAGGTCAGAAAATAATAGATAAGCCCGGCTAAAATATAGAACGGGACGTGCAAATGAGTAATCCAGACCATCTGCTTTATTCTGGCCATGATTTCCGTGGTGCCCAGGACATAGGCCAAAGCCGAATCCTTTAGGAGAATGGAATACTCATTGGCCCAAGCCGGGATGGCCACCCTGAGGGCTTGGGGCAAAATGATGTGACTTAAGGCCCCGACCCTGGTAAAGCCCAAAGACAAGGCCGCCTTGTATTGACCCAGATGAAGCGAGAGGATGGCCCCTCGAAAGATCTGCGATTGGTAGGCCCCGCTGGTTAAACCCAAGGTCACCAAGGTGGCCAAGAAAGGGGGCAGGTTAATCCGGCGCTCGAGTATTTGGCCCAATAATCTTTCCGCCAAACCAAAGATACCAAAATAAAACAAAAACAATAAGACCAAAATAGGGATGCCCCGAAAAAACCAAACGTAAAGGCCCACCAAAAAGCGGCCCCATCGCGGCCCGTAGACTTGGATGGCGGCCATGGGTAAGCCCAGGGTCAGACCTATCAGCATGGAGCCGATGATCAGGCTCACCGTCAGACCAGTCCCCTTGATGATGTAGATCACGGCGTTATAAAAAGAAAAATCCGGCAACAATGACATTGGTGGGGCCAACCTTAAATTTTGGGCTCTTTAGCTAAAATAGCCTTTTTAGGGGGAAGGAAAAGGTCATCTGGCCAGAAAAACCAAATCATTAAACGAAAAAAAAGCCCGGGGGGCCAAGAACCAAAAACCAAGGCGCCCATGGGTTTAGAAAATGAACCGGTTTGGTTAATTTTAGGTGATTATGGATCTCTTAACGAGCCAAGAGGAGCGAAAAGAGGGAACTCACCCTCCGGAGTAAGTAAAAAACTCCGGAGGGCAGGAAAAGAAGTCTTTAAACTAAAGACATTACTGGAAATTTATGTCCAAATTGTATTTCTTTTTGAGTTCAGTCCAGATAGGATCGGCCATCAACTGGTCAAGACCCTCGTTTAAGGTGGCCAAAAGTTCGGCGTTCTCTTTATTGACCCCATAAGCGTAGTCTTCCGAGGGCACGTTGGCGTAGCCTAAGAACTTTAGGTTAAAAGATTCGATTAGTGGGGTGGCCCTTTGATCGTTAACCAGGGCGGCTTGGATACGGCCGTTGACCAGGTCTTCGGCGGCCTCGGTGGCCCCGGGGAAGGATTGCAGGACGTAATTGTTTCCGTCTTTGCCATTATTTTCCTTCATGGCCGCCTCGTCGCTGGTGCCCGATTGAACGCCAATGGTTTTGCCGGTTTTAAGAACCTCGTCCAAGGTCAAAGTCGAGTCTTTGGTCACCAAAATGGCCTGCTTGATGGTGAAGTAGGGCTTGGTGAAATTGATTTGCTTGGCCCTTTCCTCGGTCACCGACAAGCCTGAGGCGATCATGTCGATTTTCTTACTGGAGAGTAAGTTAACTATGGCGCTCCAGTCCTGGGCTTGGTGGGTGACTTTCAAGCCTTTCTTTTCAGCGATCCAGTTGACGCAGTCAATGTCAAAGCCCTGGGCTTGACCCTTGTCGTCTATGAAGGCAAAGGGAGCGTAGTCGCCGTCAATGCCGTTAATAATCTCGGTTTGGGCCAAAAGTGCCGAGGCCGAAAAGCTCAAAGCCAAGGTCAAAAGAGTTAGAAATAAGAATTTCTTAAGCATATTTTCCTCTCGTATGGGAAAAATACCCTAAAATTTAAATTAGGGGCTAGAAGTAGATAAAATTTTGTTAACTAAAAGACTATTAACTATTTTTAAAGACTTTTTAAAGATAATTTAAAGAAAAATTAACAAACTCATGTAAAAAAAAGGGCTGATCGAACGATTTTTGTCGCCCCAGTGGGCCCGAATTGGAAAGTCAGCTTATCAAATAAGCCAAGCCTCCCTGGGCTTGAACGATAAAAAAGATCGAGCTTTGCTTTGCCAATATGTCGGTTAGATTAAGGCCGCTAGGGCTAACTGTCAAGAAAAAAAACGGCCTTTTTGGCCTTAAACCTAAATATCTGGTTAAGCGAAAAAAAAACTTGAGCAAATTTTTATTGGGCCGCTTATTTCTGGCCATGACCAGATAGGGCCGCCTCGACCTTGGCGATGTCTTGGGGCAAGTCGACCTCGGGTGACAAGCCCTCGGCCAGGAGAACTTTTATGGGCACCCCTCGTTCCAAGGCCCTTAGCTGCTCAAGGTTTTCAATGACCTCTAGGCGCCCTTGGGGCCACTTGAGGTATTGGCGCAAAAAGCCGACCCGGTAGCCATACAAACCCACGTGTTTGTAAAAACTACCCGGACCGCCGTCTCTGGGCCAGGGGATGGGGGCGAGGGAAAAGTAAAGGGCCAGGTTTTGGTGATTGAAAACCACTTTGACGTGATTGGGGTCATTGGCTTCGGCGGGATCGAGTAAGGGCACGGCCAAGGTGGCCATGGGTAAGTTGGGGTCGCTTAGTAAGGCCTGGACCAAAAGGGCCGGGTGGTTGGGGTTTAAAGCCGGCTGATCGCCTTGAACGTTTAAAACTAAGTCGCTGTCGGTCAGAGCAAGTAAATCAGCCGCCTCGCCCAAACGATCGGTTCCGGTTTGGTGCTCACTTTTGGTCATCAAGACCTGGCCGCCAAAAGCCCTGACCGTTTGGGCGATTTCTTGACTGTCGGTGGCGACATAAACGGCCTCCAGGCCGGGGATTTTTAGGGCCAGTTGGTAGACCAGCCGAATCATGGGCTGACCGCCAATCAGGGCCAGGGGTTTTCCGGGAAAGCGGCTCGAGGCGTAACGGGCCGGGATTATGGCCACCACGGTCATGAAAAATCATCCAAACGGTCTGGTAAAAAAAAACGCCCCATGGGGCTTAGCCTCGAGTCAGCCTGGGCTGCCCTAAGGCTTTGCCCATGGGTAAGCTGATTAAAAAGTCCCCGGCGCCTCCAGACCAAAAAGACGGTCCCCTTGGACCTAAATGACCAAAGGAACTGACTTTGCCAAGCGCGGTTGACCAAAAAGCTTAAAAAATGGTACTAAAAAACGGAAATTTGATTTAACGACCAGCTTTTGGGCCCTTTCTCCAGATGGGTGACCAGCCGGCTAAAACTTTTTGCCCCAAGGTGACCATGATCTCGGAGTCCTCGGGCAGGTAGAGATCCACCCTGGAACCAAAGCGGATCATGCCAAAACGTTCTCCCCTGGTGAGTTCCTGGCCCACGTTGACCCAGGAGACGATGCGGCGAGCTATGAGACCGGCGATCTGAACCACGGTTATTTGGCTGCCATCTTTGGCCTCGATTAACAAGGCGTTTCGTTCATTGTGTTCACTGGCCTTGTCGAAACTGGCGTTTAAAAATTTGCCGCCATTGTATTTCTGGGTCAGCAAACTGCCCGAAACCGGCAGACGGTTAACGTGAACCGAAAAAAGGTTCATAAAAACGCTGACCTTAATGGTGCGGCGCCCGGTAATCGGGCAGGGGGTGTCGCCTTGAACAGA